>JAZDJM010000407.1:0-7359 GCA_043804305.1 Bacteroidota bacterium | reverse complement strand
GCTTATTAAAGACTGGAGCCCGGCAATTTTTTGTAATCAAAAAGTAAAAAGTCAAGTTTTACTAAAATACTATTACTATAAAGGAAAACTTTATTTTGAAATAAGTAATTAACTTCACTAACTGCAATAATTTTGGTTAATATATCCTCTTTGATTACAAATAATTGTAAAATACTAAATTATGGAAAACTTAATCGAAAAAATCCGAATAGAACTTAAAGCCAATAGCAATGAAAAAATTAAGGCCAGCAGCCAGAGATTATTCAAACACCAGATAAAGAATTATGGAGTCAGAAATCCGGTTGTAAACAAAATAAGTAAGGATTTCTATAAATTAATCTATCCGAAAACTAAATTTGAAATATTTGATCTTTGCGAACGTTTATTTCAGTCCGCTTATATCGAAGAATCATTAATAGCATGCCATTGGTCTTTTCGTGTCCATAAAAATTACACCCAAAATGATTTTCAAATCTTCGAAAAATGGATTAACAACTATGTTAACAATTGGGCAATTTGCGATACTTTATGCAATCATTCGGTTGGAACTTTTATTGAACGATTTCCTGAGTATACTATTTGGCTGAAAAAACTGGCAAAATCAGAGAACCTCTGGATGCGAAGGGCTGCGGCAGTTTCATTAATAGTCCCCGCAAGAAAAGGTTTATTTCTGACTGATATTTTGGAAATTGCTGATATTTTACTTTTGGATAAAGAGGATATGGTTCAAAAAGGGTATGGATGGATGTTAAAAGTAGCCAGTGAAACAAATCAACAAGCCATTTTTGACTATATTATTAAAAACAAAGCCGTTATGCCTCGCACAGCTTTACGCTATGCCATCGAAAAAATGCCGGAAAAGCTGAAAAAACAGGCAATGAAAAAATAAAGGAGCTTTCTTCATTATCATTTATAATTTCTCCTGTTTCGCGCAATTTTTTTATCTGCATGCAACTCACTATCATTTTTTTACATAATAAGATTAATTTTTTTTAAAGATATTCCTTGACAAAAACAGATTTGCCAATTATATTTGCCAAATGGTTTAACCAATTGGTTAAATCAATTGGTTAATAGTTATGACAGAACAAAATACAGAGGAAAAGATAATAAAAGCTGCCGAAAAGGTATTTATCGAGAAAGGCCTTGCAGGAGCAAGGATGCAAGAAATTGCAGATACGGCAGGAATTAATAAATCGCTTTTGCATTACTATTATCGCTCGAAAGAAAAATTGTTTATGATGGTTTTTCAGCTTGCATTCAAAACCTTTGCTCCCAATATATTCAGAGCTTTTGAAGGTTCTGACGATCTTTTTACCAAAATCGAACGCTTTATTTCTGCTTATCTTAGCATTATCGAGAGAAATCCGCATATTCCGGGTTTTGTAATCAGCGAGTTAAGTAATAATCCGCAACGATTGATTGATTCATTAAGTCATCTAAAAATAGATTTTAACCCAATTATTGAAACCATTGAAAAAGAGATTGAGAAAAAAACCATTAAGCCGATTGAGCCTACAGATTTGATTATCAATATTCTGGCTCTTTGCGTTTTTCCGATAGTGGCAAAACCTCTGGTTAAAACAATTATATTTAAAGGTTCAGAAGAGGATTACAGAAAAATGTTGGACAGAAGAAAAACAGAAGCTGCACGCTTTGTAATTTCTGCAATTAAAATTTAAGAATCATATGATAATTTTATCAATATATATTGTTACAAATCAGGTATTATAAATTAAACGCAAAGGACGCAATGAATTACGCAATGGACGCGAACTTATTCAATATAAAAACTAATCATTTATCCATTAGACTTTGGAAGAAATTGTTTTGGATGCTGCCTATCACTGTGTTCTTTGTGCATTTACTTGGAACTCTTTGCGGTAAAATCATCTTATTGATTTTCATTATATTATCGTTCTCAACAGCCTTAAATTTAATAACTATTTAAAATGAGACACCCCAAAAAGAACTTTTTTATTTTATATCTTGCAATGCTCATTTCGTTTTCTTACGCACAGGAAACAAGGGAAATAAGCTTGCAGGAATGCATGGATCAGGCCGTAATGCAACATCCGCTATACAGTCAGCACCAGTTACAATCGCAATTAAGCACTTTGCAATTAGCTGATTTGCAATCCGAATTATTGCCAATAATTAGCCTAAACGGAAAAGCAAGCTGGCAAAATGAAGTTTTCAATTTTCCGTTTTCTCTACCCGGATTAACGATTCCTGAGGTGAGTAAAGATCAATACCGATTGAGTCTGGATATAAATCAACCTATCTATCGCGGTGGATTGATAAAGCATCAGAACGAAATGGAAATGAGTGCTTTGGCTATAGCAGATAGACTAACCGACAAAGAATTATACAGCATTAAATCTCAAACTAAAAATGTATTCTTTCAAAATATTTTAATTGTTAAGCAAAAGCAAATTGTGGAAAGCTATCTTGAAATCCTTTCTCAAAAACACCAAGAAGCTAAAGTTTTAGTAGATGAAGGTGTTGCTTTGGCATCTGTTCTGGATGTTCTAAAATTGGAGATCATAAACACTAAACAAGAAATACAAGCTATTGATGCAAATCGAAATTCTTTGATAAAAAACCTGATTGAACTTACGCACTTAGAAATTGATGAAAACAGTCAATTTACACTTCCGGAAATAAATGATCTGCCACAATTGAATCAGGATCGCATTGAATATCACCTGCTAAGCCTGCAGCAACAGCAGCTCGAAAAATCAAAGTCGCTAATGGACGCAAAAACAAGGCCTATGCTGTTTGCCTTTGCTACCGCAGGAGTCGGACGACCAGGTTTTAATATGCTCTCCGATGATTTTGACGATTTTTATATGCTCGGATTAAATCTGAAATGGGATATCTGGGATTGGAATAAAACAAAAAACGATAAGAAAATTGCCGATATCAACAAAGAATTGATAGAAACCAAAAAACAAAGTTTTGAATTAACTATTCAACTAAGTTTGAATCATTTAATGGCAGAAATAGAAAAACAACTGGCTTTGATTGAAAAAGATCCTGAAATTATTTCCTTAAGGGAAAATGTGGCAAAAACAGCAGAAGCTCAATTTAAAAATGGCACCTTAAGCAGTTCTGATTATGTGGTGGAATTGCAAAAATTAAATCAGGCTAAATTAAACTATGAAATACACCAAATCGGATTGATTAATAGCAGATTGTCCTATTTGGAATTATTGGGAAAATTATAAAAATGAGTAATAAACAAGAAATTTTGCTTTGTGAACCTTTGTGTGAACTTCAAGCTACTTTGTGGAATAAATATTTTTTCTAAAAGTTGTACTAAAGTTTTGATAGGTTCACAAGGATTATTGAAATGAGAAATAATTTAACTTAAACTCTATGAAAACAAAAACATATCTCGAATCCATGGCTTTGTTCGTGCTTCTTTTTTTTGCATCTTGTTCAAACGATACGAATACATCAGATGCCTATGGCAATTTTGAAGTGAAAAAAACAATGGTTTCCGCTGAAGGCAACGGACTGTTGTTGAGCTTCGGTATAGATGACGGACAATTTTTAGAAAAAGGACAAATCATCGGCCAGATAGATACGCTTGCCTTGCATCTGCAAAAAGAGCAATTGTTTGCTCAAAAAAAGGCAACACTATCGGGTTTAAATGATATCGAAGCTCAAATGGCGGTCATCGACCAACAAAAACTGAGTTTAATCATCAATAAAGATCGTATCGAACGGCTGTTGGAGGCCAAAGCCGCCACTCAAAAACAGCTTGATGATATTCAGGCTCAGTTTGATTTGTTGGAAAAGCAAAAAGCAGCCACGAAAACGCAAAAAATCCGTTTATTCGATCAGGTTAAAGTTTTTGATAAACAGGTCGATTTACTGAATCTTTCCATTCAAAAGTGCCAGATAAAAAGCCCAATTAGCGGAAGAGTTTTAAATACACTTGCGCATGAAGGTGAAATGATAGCCATTGGAAAACCTTTGTTTTCTATCGCAAATCTCGATGTACTCGATTTAAAAGTCTATGTTAGCGGTAGCATGCTGCCGTATGTTAAAATCGGTGATGAAGTGGAAGTATATATCGATAAAAATAAGGAGGAAAATCAAAAATTAAACGGAAAAATCAGTTGGATTGCCGAAAGCGCTGAATTCACACCCAAAACCATTCAAACAAAAGAAGAACGGGTAAATATGGTTTATGCAGTTAAAATACAAGTGAAAAACGATGGCCGCATTAAAACGGGAATGCCCGGCGAAGTTGTATTTCCGTCACTGCAATTAATTGATAACGAATAATTTACCGATGATTCAGATTCAAAATCTATATAAATCATTTGGCGAAATTCAGGCATTAAAAGATATTTCTGTCGATATTGCCGAAGGTGAACTTTTTGGATTTATTGGTCCGGATGGTGCAGGTAAAACTACTTTGTTTCGCATTCTGACAAGCCTCTTACTTCCGGATAAAGGCATTGTGAGAGTGAATAATTTGGACGTTGTGAGTGATTACAAACTTTTGAGAACTCAACTGGGATATATGCCGGGCAGGTTTTCGCTTTATCAGGATTTAAGTGTGGAAGAAAACCTCAACTTCTTTGCTGGTATCTTTAAAACTTCGGTTAAAGAAAATTACGAATTAATAAAACCCATTTATCATCAAATTGAACCCTTTAAAAAACGCCGAGCCGGAGCACTTTCCGGCGGAATGAAACAAAAGCTGGCTTTATCCTGTGCATTGATTCATAAACCAAAAGTCTTATTTCTCGATGAACCAACAACCGGAGTCGATGCCGTTTCACGAAAAGAGTTCTGGGAAATGTTGCAGTCGCTTAAATCTCAAGGCATAACCATTGCTGTTTCAACTCCATACATGGATGAGGCTGCACAATGCGACCGCATAGCCCTGATTCAAAAAGGCGAGCTACTGGATATTGATAAACCTCAAAATATCATCAATCGTTATGCCTATTTTCTTTACGGAATAAAAGCAGATAGAATGTACGATTTGATCAATCTTTTGCGATTGCACCCAAATTGTATTTCTGCCTATTTATTTGGCGAATTTGTTCATTTTGCAAGCACTATCGAATTGAATATGGATAAATTTGAAAGAGAACTAACAGCTTCCGGAACTGAAAATTTACGTATCCATAAAATTCAGGCCAATATCGAAGATAGTTTTATGGATTTAATGACTAAGGCTGAAACTTTAAACACCTAATCAAATGAGCGATAATCATCATTTAAATAAAGCCATCGTCGTTAAAAATCTGGTAAAAAAGTTCGGCAATTTTGTGGCAAACGATAATCTTACTTTTGACGTTGAAAAAGGCGAAATATTCGGGTTTTGGGGGCCAATGGTGCCGGAAAAACAACGGCCATGAAAATATTGTGCGGTCTTTCACATCCAACTTCCGGAAGTGTTCATGTTGCCGGTTTTGATATTTACACCCAACGCGATCAGATCAAAAAGAATATCGGGTATATGAGCCAGAAATTTTCACTTTACAATGATCTGAGTATCGAAGAAAACATTCGTTTTTATGGCGGTATATATGGCCTTTCGCGCATACAGATAAAGGAAAAAACAATCGAATACATCAGTAAGCTAGGTTTGGAGAACTTTGTAAAAGCGAAGGTTAAAGAACTTCCGCTTGGTTTTAAACAAAAACTAGCTTTTTCGGTAGCTATTGTTCATGATCCGCCAATCGTATTTTTGGATGAACCCACAGGAGGCGTTGACCCAATTACACGAAGGCAGTTCTGGGAATTGATTTATAAAGAAGCCGCAAACGGCAAAACCATTTTTGTTACTACGCATTATATGGACGAAGCCGAATATTGCGACCGGGTTTCGATTATGGTTGATGGCAGAATTGATGCGCTTGATAATCCTGAGAAACTAAAATTAAAGTATAAAGTCAAGACCATGGAAGAAGTATTTATTCAATTGGCAAGAGGATGAAAGGGTTTATAATAAAAGAGTTTTTGCAGATTTTACGCGATAAACGCTCATTGATTATCCTTTTCGGTATTCCAATTATGCAAATTTTATTATTTGGATTTGCTTTAAAAAATGAAATTCGCGATGTGCCCACATCAGTTTTGGATAAATCGAAAGATGAATTGAGCCGACAACTGATTCATAAATTAACCTCAACCGGCTATTTTTTGCTTCAAGAAGATTTGCAGAGCGAAAAAGAAATTGAAGATGCATTCCGAAAAGGAAAAATAAAGCAACTGATAGTGATTGAAAATGATTTTGGTGCAAAACTGGAAAAAGAAAACAAAGCTAATGTTCAAATTATTTTAGATGCTTCAAACCCGAATACGGCAAGTATTATCAACAGTTATACTTCAGCCATTATTCGCGATTTTGAAAGTAGTATTAATCCATTACCGGTAAATATTCCAAGTGTAATTCCGGAAACACAGATGCGCTATAATCCTGAATTACAGAGTGTATTTATGTTTGTTCCGGGACTGATAACGATAATTCTGATGCTGGTGTCGGCAATGATGACTTCCATTTCCATTGCGCGTGAGAAAGAATTGGGAACTATGGAAGTTTTATTGGTCTCGCCTGTAAAACCAATTCAAATCATTATCGGAAAAGTAGTGCCTTACGTTTTGCTTTCATTTCTGAGTGCAATCACTATTTTGGTTTTGGCTTTTACTACTTTTCAAATGCCGATAGTAGGCAATTTGGTCTTGCTTTTGGCCGAAAGTCTCTTGTTTATTGTTATGGCTTTATCGCTAGGAATTTTTATATCAACGGTTGCAAACTCTCAACAAACAGCCATGCTCATGTCGATGTTTGCACTTTTATTGCCATCGATTTTATTATCAGGATTTATCTTTCCGATAAAAAATATGCCGGAAATACTGCAGTATTTCTCCAATTTAATGCCACCTAAATGGTTCGTAATCATTATAAAAAACATTATGATAAAGGGCAATGGCATTGGATATATTTGGAAAGAAACTCTAATAATCTTAGGGTTTACTATATTCTTTATTGCTTTAAGCATAAAGAAATTTAAAATTAGATTGGAGTAAGAATATATTACTGATAATTTTGTGATTGATATTTAGAAGATTATAAAAAATAAAAATGCCACCAAAACACGAAAACACAAAATTCCACCAAAAGAAATCAATTAAATTGTTTTTAGTGTGTTTTGGTGTTTTGGAGCTTTAGTGGCAAAGAAAAGTATTAACCAAGTTGGAATTAACATGAGAAAGCTTAGAAATAATTAAGAATGAAAACAGTACTTTATATAATTCAAAAAGAATTTTTGCAGATTTTCCGCGATAAAATGATGCTGCCTATTATCCTTGTGATTCCTATTGTGC
>JAZDJM010000406.1:0-2951 GCA_043804305.1 Bacteroidota bacterium | reverse complement strand
AGCCGACAAAGAAGAATTACCGGTTATCTTTGTTATTCAGGACAATGGCTATGGAATTTCGGTACCAAAAAAAGACCAGACAGCCAATAGAAAAGTGGCCAATAACTTTAGCGGTTTTAAAAACTTAAGAATTATACATTGCAACGGTAAAGATGTTTTCGACTCCATGAATGCGATGTACGAAGCAAAACAACATGTTTTGGAGACAGGAAAACCGGTAATTGTACAAGCAAACTGTGTCCGCATTGGTTCTCACAGCAATTCGGATGCCCACGAACTTTATCGCGATGAATTTGAGCGAAATTATGTAAAAGAATATGATCCGCTAACCAAATATCGCCGTATGCTGATTCGTTACAATCGCTTCAATGAAGAGGAATTAACTAATTTTGAGGAAGAAGCAAAACAAATTGTAAAAAAAGCACATAAAGTTGGAATTAGCTCTGCAGATCCTTCGCCCGACAGTATTTTTGATTTTGTGTTACCTGATGCCTATGAAGCCGGAAAATATCCGAATGGAGTTCATAATCAGACCGAAGGAAAAAAAATTAAACTAATTACAGCACTCAATGAAACTCTAAAAGCTGAATTTCGGAATAATCCGGATACCTATTTGTATGGCCAAGACATTGCCAACAAGGACAAAGGCGGGATATTTAATGTATCGAAAGGCATGCAGAAAGAATTTGGTAAAACCCGGGTTTTTAATGCACCCATTGCCGAAGATTTTATTGTTGGAACTGCCAACGGAATGTCACGTTTTGATGAAAAGATAAGGGTTGTTGTTGAAGGTGCTGAATTTGCAGATTATTTTTGGCCTGCAATGGAACAATTGGTTGAATCTTCGCATGATTATTGGCGTTCCAACGGAAAGTTCTCGCCAAATATAACTATTCGCCTGGCATCGGGCGGATACATCGGTGGCGGATTGTACCATTCGCAAAATATAGAAGCTGCCTTAACAACTTTTCCAGGAATTCGCGTGGTCTATCCTTCGTTTGCCGACGATGCAGCAGGCTTGTTGAGGACAAGTATTCGTTCCAAAGGAATTACACTTTTTCTTGAACCAAAGGCACTTTACAATGATCCAAAAGCAGAAACATTTGTTCCAGACGATTTTGAAGTCCCATTTGGAAAAGCTAAAATCCATCGCGAAGGCAAGGATTTAACCATTCTGACTTATGGAAATACAACACCCATGAGTATCGAAGTGGCAGATAAACTTAGCATAGAATTAAACAAAACCATAGAAGTAATTGACCTGCGTTCTCTTTTGCCCTTAGATACCGAAACTATTCTTAAATCGGTAAAGAAAACAAACCGGGTGTTAATTGTTCATGAGGACAAAGTATTTAGCGGTTTTGGAGGAGAAATTGCTGCACAAATCGCTGCTGAAGCATTTGAATTTCTTGATGCCCCTATAAAGCGTGTAGGTTCAACTTTTACGCCCGTAGGCTTTAACCGAATCTTGGAGAAAGCCATTCTGCCAAGCAATGAAAAGATAGAAACTGCAGTTAAAGAAATTCTCGATTATTAAAATAACAGATATGCAAAAAATAGGATTATTTTATAGTTTTAATACTAAAAATACTGTCAAAGCAGCCAAACTAATAGTTGAAGCATTTGAAAATAAGAATATAGATGCTGTTAATGTGGAAGATATCAGCGAAAAGGAATTTTCCAAATATTCAAATTTCATCCTTGGAGTTCCAACCTGGTTTGATGGTGAACTGCCCAATTATTGGGATGAATTTCTTCCTGAACTTGAAGAAATGAATCTTAATGGAAAAACATTTGCCATTTTCGGTACCGGAAATCAGAAGGAATATTCCGAAAACTTCGTTGACGCTATCGGTATTATGTCCGAAATAATTGAACAATTGGGAGGTAAAATTATAGGGCAAACCGAGAATATTGGTTATACCTTTGAACATTCGAGAGCGCTAAGAGGCAATCATTTTGTAGGTTTACCACTCGATTTTGACATCCAGAAAAAATTGAGTGAAGAACGTATTGGAAATTGGGTAGTGCAGCTAAAAAAAGAATTTAAATAGATAGTGCTGAGAGGCTGAGCGTGATAAAGTGATAAAGTGATAAAGTGATAAAGTGATAAAGTGTAGGCAGGAGTTTCACTCCCACTTACAAAACTTCTCGCCCACTCACCCACTTACCTACTTTCTAAAAAATTTTCCCCGACTACATCGAAATAAACAGTAAATTTGCCGCTGAATCGTTCTTTGGCTTGCTTTTTGCAAGAAAACAATATACACCCGGGGTTGACTGGATTTGACAGCAAGGGAGTTGAAATGTAAGCATGCCGAGTGTTGTGAATATGACTCGTTAATCCTAATTCTCACAGCTATGTAAATGGCGAAAACAATTATGCTCTCGCAGCTTAATTCTGCTCAGCAGATTTAGCCTAATTCCGGAACGAGGTTTCGGAACGAGACATCTCGCAGAAGGACATGCCCTGTTCCTAACTGATTTCGAGGTGTAGTAAATTCAGGGACCGCTTTTTTCTCGCTTCACGGAAAAAGTTAAATAAAGAAGCTAAGGCAATTGTTTGGGTGTCTTTTCCCTTTCGGTTGCTCGAAAATTAACAAAAGAATACGCATGTAGAAAGCCTTTTGGCTACTTGTTTGGACGAGGGTTCGAATCCCTCCAGCTCCACAAAGGAAACGGATAATTAATTTTATTCGTTTTTTTAATACCGGTCCCATAGTTTAATGGATAGAATTTAAGATTCCGGTTCTTAAGATAGAGGTTCGAATCCTCTTGGGATCACAATTTCATTTATAACGCACTGTAAATCATGTATTTAAAGTGCGTTCTTCATTTTGTGGGAAATATATGGGAAAAAAGATATTGTTTTTATACCGGATTTTCTTTTAAAAGAGATACAATCGAAACAAAAACTTATTATAAAAAAAAACCTGCAAAAAAGAATTGCA
>JAZDJM010000405.1:0-4101 GCA_043804305.1 Bacteroidota bacterium | reverse complement strand
GGTCTGTGAGGTCGCGTTCATTCCATTCAGGAAAATAGCGTGAATAATCGTACGTGGTTTTCTTTTTCCTCCACATATCAAAAGTTTCATCCTGAACAATAAAACCCATTTTGTCGCATAGGTCGAGAAGTTCGGGTGCCGGCGGATTATGGGACATACGGATGGAATTACATCCCATGGTTTTTAAAATTTCCAACTGCCGTTCGAGCGCCCTTATATTAATGGCTGAACCAAGGCAACCAAGATCGTGATGCTGGCACACCCCAAGAATTTTAACATGTTCACCGTTGAGTGAAAATCCCATTTCCGGGTCAAAATTAAAATACCTTATCCCAAAAGGAGTTTCATAACGGTCGGATAGTTTTCCATCGAAATAAACTTTGGTAATTGCTTTATATAATTGTGGATTTTCGAGGCTCCACAACAAGGGGTTATTTATTTTAATTTCATGTATAAATTCCTCACTGGTATTTTTCCACGGGTCAACTTTTGTTTCGGCATTTGCAACCGGTTTCCCCGATGGGTCAATTATCGTTGTATTAAAACGCAAAGTTGCATAAACTCCGGTTTGGTTTTTAATACTTGTTTTAACCAGGACCATTGCATTTTCATTTGTAACTTCAGGAGTTGTAATAAAAGTACCCCAGTTTTCTACAAATACCTTCCCTGTTTTTATCAGCCACACATTTCTGTAAATACCGGAGCCTGAATACCAGCGTGAATTTGGTTGTTCCGAATTATCAACTTTTACGGCAATAATATTTCCCTCGCTTCCATATTTCAGAAACGGAGTAACGTCGTACTGAAATGAACTGTAACCATAAGGCCTCATCCCAACAAAATCGCCGTTTATCCAGACTTCGCTTTTTTGGTAAACACCATCAAAACTGATAAATACAAGTTTATCTTTATCCGAATCAGGCAAAGAAAACGATTTCCTGTACCAACCAATTCCTCCCGGGAGTGCACCTCCACCGGGTGATGCCGGATTCTCCTGGCTAAATTCACCCTCAATGCTCCAATCGTGAGGGACGGTTAAAATCCTCCAGCCTGAATCATCAAAACCGGGATTTTTAAATGATTCATTGTCCGCAAGGATAAATTTCCATTCTTTAGTAAATTTTATAATTTCCCTGTTTGTGGTTTTTGAACAGCTCAATAATCCGATTGTTAATAAACTCAATAATAAAACACCATTTTTGAATAATGTTATTTTCATTCGATTTGGTTTTATTGGTTCGATAAGGCAAAACTTCGATAATAAATTTTTGCCTCAGTTTTAATTACCAAAAAAACAACAAAATTTCCGGTTTCTAAAATATTTGAAGGAAGTATATAAATGAAATTTTATAATTCGACTTGAGGAGTAAATTATATTCACTAATTGTCATATACATTTTTCAGAATAATCAGTATTAAATAAATCAGAATTAAATGTTAGACAACAATCCGTGTTTACTTCCTATAATTTCGTTTACCGATTTTAAAAAGTGATTTACATTTCAAAAACCAGGTCGGTTTGTAATTCTTCAGGATTCAGTTTTTTGAGTTCATTCCTGCGGTAAATATAAACAATGCCGTAATCCTTGGCTTTTTGGCGTTTATGTTTTGGCGAAAGAAACTGGTAATGAAGTTCAATTTCATTCCACAGGTTTTTAATCAGTTCATCCGCTGTATCGCGCATTTCAGCAACCCGTTCCAATGACTTTGAGGTATTCGATTGTAACGTTTTTTGTAAAAAGAAAGCATCCTGAAAAGCAGAAAAATGAACTTTTACCAAAGCGATTGAAGGGCTGTATAACGGATTGCCACCTTTTCTGATCCTTGCTTTTTCGCCTTCAACAATCTGTTCGCCCCAGAGCGATATTTCTGATTCAAGATTCAGAGGCGGCACACTGCTGTCGTCCTTTCCAAGGCTATAAAATTCGCGGGCTTCATTTTCAATTTCATCACGGGCTATGGCAAGGTTTAAAACCTGAATAAAATGCGAAATATAAAGCCTGGCCTTTCGTAAAATTTCGCAGTAATCCTTATTTTTCTGAACCTGAAGTTCCAAATTTGATTTGTAATTATTTAGTTCTTTTTCAAACGTAGGGTAAAAAGTCCTTAGTTTCTCAAGGGTTATCTGTGAAAAAGCCAGATCAACCGAATTTTTTAAACTCCCTATTTCAAGGGCTTTTTCCAAAGCCCTTTTTCGGGCCTGGTCGGTAGTAGGAAGACGACGGTATGGCATAATCTTGTTTTTATGCGAATTTAAGAAGTAAAAACCGTGATTATCATCGTTCGCCCCTAAGGTTATTCACAAAGTGGTGTGAATTAAAAAATAGGCATTTAGAAACAAAGGAATCCTATTTTAAATGATTTTAAATTTTTGATCATTAATTTAAAATCGTTAGAATTTGCATATATTTATATTTATAAAAATCTGTTATAATCTTATTAAATCAAGAAATTGTATTATGAAAAAATTAGTACAAAGGCGATTTTTTTTAAAAGGTGTTTTTTTTCTTTTGGCAGGTTTCAATCTGAAAAAACTTTTTGCATTTGATTTAATTAACCAAGAAGCAGTACGAAAAAAATATTCAGTGAATCCGGCTTATTCAATAAAGTATTCCGGAGAAAGTATATTCCTTGAGACCTATTTGCCAGATAGAGAGATTAAAAGAATAGAGTTTGGGAAAATTTACTCTGATATCCTTAAAATGATCATTAATAATAAACACCCATTTGATAATATTCCACAGCTTGCTGTAAAATATTCATTGGCGGATGATTATTGCGCGATTAAATGCGATTCTATTTTAAACAAAATGGAAGAAGAATTTATAATCATTACAGAAGAAACAAAAGTATCAATAACTAAATCTGAAATTAATGAACAAAACAGATAAACAATTTAAGTTAAGTTGTGATTTGTTTCAGCTTGATTATAAAAACAATAAAAAGCTCTTATATGCCCCTCGGTTGGGATACGCATGTGTAGTAAATGATGAGCTTATTAATTTATTATGTAATCAGGACGAGCAGGGCAATATTATTTATAAATCAAATAATTTTGATGTTTTGCAGGAATTGGAATATAGGGGAGTATTAAATGATAACATAGAACGTAAAGTTGATTATATAATTCCAAAAGAATACAAACCTTTAAATTTGACTCTTTTCCCGACGAATCAATGTAACCTTGCCTGTACGTATTGTTATGCATCAGCAGGTGAAGCTGAACCGATTCATCTAAGTTTTGAAAAGGCAAAAACAGCCATTGATTTTGTTTTTAACAACATTATTGAAGCTGGTCACCCGGAATTTGAACTTGGCTTCCACGGAGGAGGAGAACCTCTTCTACGATGGTCTTTTGTTAAAGAATGTGTTGATTATACAAAACAAAAATGCAAAGAAAAAAATATTAAATTGGTTGTTGGCGCAGCGACAAACGGAATACTTTCAGAAGAACAACTTAATTATATATTTGAAAATTTTTCATCGTTAAATATTTCGTTCGATGGCGATGAAATATCTCAAAACATAAACCGCCCTTTCCCTAATGGACAGGGCTCGTTTGATGTTGTTAGCAACACGATTAAAAAAATGGGAGAAGCAAATTTCCCTTATGGAATACGGTGTACAATCACGGCAAAAAACCTTGATGGATTTGTTGATTCAATGCGGTTTATGGTCGAAAATTACCAGCCGTTTGGAATTCATCTTGAACCTGTACGAACTATCGGAAGATGTACCCCCGATTCGGGGCAAGTCTATAATCTGGGAAAATTTAAAGATATTTTTATTGATTGCGAGGAAATTGCCAACAAACATAAGATTAACATTATTTTTTCCGGATGCAGGATGGAAAATCTTTCAGGTACTTTTTGTGGAGTTTCTAAAGATAATCTTGTTTTAACCCATGAAGGAAAAATTACATCATGTTTTGAAATTACATCCATCCATGATCCGCGATCTGAAACATTTTTTGTTGGAGAAATAGATGATAACCTTAACATTAAAATATTCCAGAAAAATAGGGAATATCTACACTCCCTAAAAGTGAACAATCTGAAATATTGCAGAGATTGTTTTGCAAAATGGCATTGTGCAGGAGAT
>JAZDJM010000404.1:0-3155 GCA_043804305.1 Bacteroidota bacterium | reverse complement strand
TTAATCCTTTCTTAAACCATTTTACTTTAAGTTCATCCGGGTTTGAAATAAAATAAGCTGATTCTACTTTTTGCTTCCCTACATTAAACAAATACTTTGCATTCGAACTATTTTTTCCACCAACAAAGATAAGTAGGTCTTTGTCTTTTATAAAATCGGTTAATTCCAAATCCCTGCGTGAAATATGCTCGCATTGAGAATCAAAAAAGGTAAGCGAAACTTCAAAAAGATTCTCCATATACTGCCTATATTTAAAGGCTTCAATCACTCTATGATAATCAGATTGATATTTGGTAGTTTGTGAAAAGAAAACAGTGGGTTTATTAATGGTAAGATTCTCCACTTCCTCTAAGGAAGATACGACATGAAATTCGCACTTACAATATCCTCGTAATGCATTAATTTCGGCATGATTTGGATCGCCAAATACAATAACCTGCCCATTTTGGTCTGCCATTTGTTCAGAATGCACTTTTACCATATTTTGCAGTTTCTTCACAATTGGGCAGGTTGCGTCTATTAACTCCACACCATATTTTTTTGCAATGCGGTAGGTTGAAGGTGGTTCACCATGTGCACGAAGCAAAAGTTTTTTCCCTTTCTGCTCCACCAACTGACAATGGGTTACTATTCTTAAACCTCTATTTTCTAATCGTTTAAGTTCTTCATAATTATGGATTAGATCATCCAAACAGCGTAAATTCCCATATTTTTCCAATAATTTTTCAGCCAGATTAATTGCTCTCTGAACACCAAAACAGGGGCCGGCACCGGGATCGATTTGAATAATTTGTTCCATTCGAGAATAAAACTACAAATTATATCAAAACAGCCCAATAAAACGAAATAAAAATCAAGTTTACCAACATTTTTGCTATTTTTATGCCAATTTTAAAAGCAGTTTAAAACCTTATTAACACCTAGATCTATGAGAAATATATTATATTATTTTATTCTAATTAGCATGTTTACAACATCTTGCGAACCACAAGAAAAACGTCTCGATTATCCGATCACATCAAAAGGAGATGTGGTTGATAATTATTTTGGAACTGAAATTGCAGATCCTTACCGATGGCTTGAAGATGATAATTCGGAAGAAACAAAAGCTTGGGTTGTTGCACAAAATGCAGTAACTTTTAATTACTTGGAAAATATTCCTTATCGCGAAAGCATAAAAAACAGACTGACTGAAATATGGAATTATCCTAAATATGGCTTACCCTATAAGCGAGGAAATTATTGGTATTATTCAAAAAACGACGGACTGCAACAGCAATCTGTTATTTACCAAATGGATAGTTTAGAAGGTGAAGCACGTGTATTTTTAGATCCAAATACCTTTTCGAGTGATGGAACTGTTGCCCTTGGCGAATTTTCTTTTTCAAAAAACGGAAAGTATATGGCTTATTCTACTTCTTCGGGAGGATCGGACTGGCGAGAAATTTTTGTACTTGATGTTGAAAAAGGTGAGAAAATGAACGACCATTTAAAATGGGTCAAATTCTCGGGCATGGCCTGGTTAGGCGATGGTTTCTATTATAGCCGTTACGAAGAACCCAAAAAAGGCGATGAGTTGAAAGGCGTAAATATCAATAATAAAATCTTTTTTCACAAAGTCGGAACACCACAGGAAAACGATGAGTTAGTCTATCAGGATGATGAAAATCCATTAAATATGTGGAATATTCAAACTACCGACGACGAAAGTATTATATCGCTGATAGGAAGTTCACCATCAGAAAAAGGAAATTCTTTGTATTACAAAAGAGCTGCTGATAAAAAAGCTAAATTTATTCCCATAGAGGAATCCTATGATTATCAAACTTATATAGTTGACAATGTAGGAACTATGATTTATGTAATGACCAATAAACAAGCTCCCAAAAATAAATTAGTTGCACTGAATACAGAAGATAAAACTCAAACACCAACCGAGATTATTCCTGAATCCGATGATGTATTGGATGGCATTTCGATTTATGGTGGAAGAATTCTTACAAGCTATATGCATAATGCTGCTTCTCAGGCATTTGTTTTCGATTTGAATGGTGTAAAGCTTCACGAAGTTAAATTCCCCGGCCTTGGCAGCGTTAGTGGTTTTACCGGCGATAAGGAAAGTGCGGTAGGTTTTTATTCATTCACTTCTTTTACATCTCCAAATATTGCCTACAAATACAATATCGAAACCAATGAAAGTGAAATATTCAGAGCATCAGAAATTGATTTCGATATGGACAATTATGAAACAAAACAGATTTTTTACACCAGTAAAGACGGAACTCAAATCCCAATGTTCATTACGCATAAAAAAGATCTGGTTTTAAATGGAAAAAATCCGGCTTTGTTATATGGATATGGTGGGTTTAATATTAGTCTTACACCAAGTTTCAGCGTGGCTAATCTGATATTTTTAGAAAATGGCGGTGTTTATGCTATGCCGAATTTAAGAGGTGGCGGTGAATTTGGGGAAGATTGGCATCAGGCCGGAACTCAATTAAACAAACAAAATGTATTTGACGACTTTATTGCTGCTGCCGAATATCTGATTGACAATAAGTATACAAACAGCAAAAAACTGGCTATTCGCGGAGGTTCAAACGGCGGTTTATTGGTTGGAGCATGCATGACCCAGCGCCCCGATTTGTTTAAAGTTGCACTTCCGGCTGTTGGGGTAATGGATATGTTGCGTTATCATAAATTTACCATTGGATACTATTGGGCTCCGGATTATGGAACCTCAGAGGATTCAACACATTTTGAAAATCTCATCAAGTATTCGCCTTTGCACAATATCCATGCGGCAACCAAATATCCGGCTACTTTTATAACCACAGCAGATCATGACGATAGAGTTGTTCCTGCCCACAGTTTTAAATTCGCTGCCGAGCTGCAGTCTAAACAAGCAGGTAATGCTCCTGTGTTAATCCGTATCGAGACAAAAGCCGGTCATGGAGCCGGAAAATCAACAGAGAAAATTATTGAAGAGTATACCGATATCTGGTCATTTGTATTTAAAAATCTGGGAGTTACTCCATTTTATAAATAAAATTTCTAATCATTGGATGATCACAAGTTAAATTAATTTAATCTTTTTTTCTTGTGATCTTCCAATGAATAAATTAGTGATCTTTTAGAATATTTTTAGCTTATTT
>JAZDJM010000403.1:0-2009 GCA_043804305.1 Bacteroidota bacterium | reverse complement strand
ATATGAGCATTTACGGCAAAGCAATGTTTCAGCAGTCGAAACTTTTGAGCCGACGGATAGCTATTTAGGAAAAGCGATTCGTGAAATCGTATTGTTTTCCAGAGAAACCATAACCGAAAATCAGCAGATATTGTTATTTCAAGCGGATAGAGCCGGGCATGTTATATGGATCAAGGATCAATTGGATCGTAAAATTACCGTAATCTGCGACCGTTTTATCCATTCCACTTTGGCATATCAGGGAAAAGATAAAAAAACAATCCAATTTATAAACACTACTTATCGATTATTGAATGGTTCGTTTCTTCCCGATATCACTTATTTGCTGGATTTGGATCCTTCCGTAGCTTTAAATCGAATCGATGAAGCTTCAAAAGATAACTTTGAAACGAGCACCTTCCAAAATTTGGTTCGAAATCGATACCTAAGTCTTGCCAAAGAGAATCCCAATAAATTTGAAGTTTTGGATGGAACACTGCCTCCACAAAAATTATTGCAAATTATTATTGCATCCCTGCAAAAAAGGTTTAATTTATTGGATAGAAAGGAGAGATAATATGAAATTACTGATCTCCATTATACAGCAGGAAGACATGAGGGAGCTTTTAGACCAATTGCTCTCCAAAGGGTTTAAAGTGACAAAACTTAAAAGCATAGGGGGATTTCTTGAAGTCTCTAATGTTGTTTTATTGATAGCCGTTGAAAATGAAAAACTGGATGAATGCCTGGGTATCATTAAAGATCATGCTCACAGCAGGGATCGATACGTTGAGACATTACCCTTTAATTTAATCGAGGGCATATCGGGCTTTAGCCTGCCGGTTAAAGTAACCGTTGGAGGCGCACAGGTTTTTATTCTTGATATTGAAAAATATGTAAAATATTAACGGATGCGATGAGTCTAAGCTCAATTAATATCGGTCAAAGAGAAGTTAAGTCTTTATTAAATTCCTATATTATTAAGGATCGGACACCTTCGGCTTTTCTGTTTTACGGACCCCCCGGATCCGGAAAGTCGTTTTTTGCGCATCATTTTATCCAGGATATACTTTGTTTGCATTCCCAAGATGGTTTTGCCTGTGAAATCTGTGAATCCTGTAAAACGACCAAAGCGCTTTCCAGTCCCGATTTATACAGGGTGTCGTCAACGGAAGGCATATCCATAAAAATCGATGATATTCGAAAAGCGCAGGAATTCGCTCATTTGCAACCAGTGTACAGCTATCGGAAATTTATATGGATTGATGATGCTCATTTATTGACGGTTGAAGCTTTTAATTCAATATTAAAAATTTTGGAGGAACCAAATCGTTCTACCCAGTTTTTATTGACTACTTCGAAAATAGACTCCATCCTTACCACAATAAAATCCAGAGCTTCCTTAATCCCATTTGCAAAATATTCATTAAATGATTGCAAAGCAATTTTGTTGAAAATGGAGTGCACCGAGGAAAAAGCGGAGTTATTAGCCCATATTGGGAATGGAAATATTAAAAAAAGCATTTCTTATTTAGAACCGGCATTGCTTGAAAACCGGAATTCATACTTAAATGGTTTTTTTGGATTGCTTCACAAAGCATCCTGGATACCAAGCTTCCAATCCAAGGAAGATGTCCTTCAGTTCATATCCAGCTCTCTGTCTGTTTTAAAAGATTTGTACCAAATGAAACTTTTACAAGATAAAGCCAGTATCATCAATATGGATTATAAGGATACATTAGATCAGTTTATGCCTAAGATTGACATGATTAAAATTGTAAAAATCATTGAGCTGTTTTTGATAGGTGAAACGGACTTAAATAGGATTAATCTTAATTTGAAAGGTTATTTTGATTTTTTGTGTTTTTCGGTGAAACAAATAGCCTTGTTTAATTGAGATAAAATGTTGGTATAATCATTTCGAATTAATAGGATTAATAAGGGGATAGTGATGAAAAAGATTGTAAGTATTTGTTTGTTCATTTTCTTAATAGCCTCAGTAAGACCAATACAAGCCCAAGAAATGTACT
>JAZDJM010000402.1:0-5477 GCA_043804305.1 Bacteroidota bacterium | reverse complement strand
TATCAACTAATTTATAGTCGTGTTTTTGTGTTTCTAGCGATTTAAATTCGTTTTCAACTGACAATTCCATTTTATAAGAGCCAAATAAATCAGTTTGAAAACCTTCCGTTTTTTCTTCTGTCGTTTTCTGAAAAACCCTTGCCGCAAAAGTTCTAAACTCAAGTTCTGCAGTAATATTTTTTAAAGCTTCTGAATTTGGTGAATTTGTTTTAAGTTGTTTTAAATCAAGTTTGATAGGGGCATGAATATCGATAGTGGCCAGTTTTTTTGAGAGAAGAGCCTCATTTTTTGCAGCCATCACTTTTTCGCGAACTTTTGGGTTTTGAATTTCATCGGCTTTTTCAAGCATATTTTCTACACTACCAAACTGGGCAATAAGCTTTTTGGCGGTAACCGGTCCAACGCCTGCAATTCCGGGAATATTATCCGAAGCATCGCCACTTAAGCCTAAAAAATCAATCACCTGTTCCGGGTTTTTTATCCCAAAACTTTCACAAACTTCTTCAACTCCCCAAATTTCAGCTCCGTTTCCCATTCGGGCCGGTTTGTACATTTTGATGTTTTCACTCACCAATTGCCCGAAATCCTTATCCGGAGTCATCATATAGGTTATCAGTTGCTCTTTTTCTGCTTGTTTTGCCAGAGTGCCAATCACATCATCAGCTTCATAATTTTCGACAAGAATGACCGGAATATTAAAAGCTTCTATCAGTTGTTTGATATAAGGAATCGAGGTGGTTATATCTTCAGGGGTTTTTTCGCGGTTTGCTTTATATTCCGGATAAAGCTCATTTCTGAATGTTCTTCCCGGAGGATCGAAAACTACGCCAATATAATCAGGGTTTTCGTTGGTTAAAACATCAAACAGCGTATTTGCAAAACCAAGAATGGCCGATGTATTTAAGCCTTTTGAATTGATACGCGGGTTACGGTTTAAAGCATAATATGCTCTGTATATCAATGCATAAGCATCGAGAAGGAAAAGTTTTTTCTGTTCTGGCATGTTTTTATTTTAAAAATAAGATTGACCTGAAAAACAAATCAATTTAAATAGCTTTTATAAAGCAGCGACGACGCTTATGTTGAATTGGATCGTAATTTTTCCAATTTGAAATAACATTATGATTGGTTTCGAAAACCCCGGTAGTTTCCATATAGTTTATGCCTTGTTTTTTCATCTCATCATGCACGGAATCGAAAAGTATAACAGGGGCGCCACTATTTTCATGCTCGGGCATTACACCGGCCAGAAAAAAGTCGAGTACTTTCGGTTTTTTCATGGCTTTTAAAATGTAATAAAAACCAAAGGGGAACAGCTTTCCGTTTGCTTTTTGCATGGCTTCTGATAATGAAGGAACGGTGATTAAAAAGGCTACAACTTCGCCGTCTTTTTTAGCCACTTTTACAAACTTTGGATTGATGAGTTTGAAATAACGTTTGGTGTATAAATCAATCATTTTTTGATTGAAGGGGGTAACAAAATGAAGTTTGTCGAATGCCTGGTTGATTACTGCAAAAATGGGTTTAACATAGGGCAGAAGTTGTTTGGTTTCGGTAAAGCTTTCCAGTTCGAAACCAAAGCGTTTTTTTACAATTTCTGCGCCACGGCGGGCTTTGTTTATGGCATGTTCGCCCAAAGTCAGTCTAAATTCAATCCAATCGATTTCTTTTTCAAATCCATAAGCGTCGATGTGTGATGTATAATAAGGCATATGATAAACCGAAGCTATCGAAGGCAAATGTTCAAAGCCTTCAATCAGCATTCCTTGATTATCCAGATTTGAATAGCCCAATGGACCATGCATAAATTCCATACCTCTTTCCTTAACCCAGGCAACGGCAGTATCCATCAAGAGTAGGAAAACTTCTTTGTCGTCGAAAAACTCAATTCGTGAAAAACGCCCCTGTTTTTTGCCGGTTTTTTCGTTGTACAATGGATTGATGATCGCGCTAATTCGGCCAGCGGCTTTTCCATCGCGATAAGCTACCCAAAATTCCGTATCGCAATATTCCATTGCCGGATTATGCTTAACCTCCATTGCTTTATACTCGTCAGCCTTAATCGGAGGAACCCAAAGGGGCATATTTTTATAGATTTGAAAAGGTAAATTTACGTAATCCTTTTTCTGCTTTCTACTGCGAACAGCTTCGATTATCAGAGCCATACTATTTCTTTTTATTTGAACAAATTTACAGAAAAAAGCAAATGCAAACCAGCATTATTTGAATTACTGCAAACAATGCTTTTAGGAGAGATTATTCTAAGATTCATAAAAACAGTTAGTTGTATGGTTTTATATGGATTAAAACAGATTAGAACCCTCAGAGCTATTTAATTTTAATACCTTTGTTAAACCCAATAATACTTTAAATTTGAATTAATATGGCACAAACATTTACAATACAAATACCACTTAATTTCGAAGCTCCCGATTTTTTGTTACACGATGTGATTAGCGAAAAAAAGATTGATTTTAAATCGATTAAAGGTGAAAAAGGGACTTTGGTCATGTTTATTTGCAATCATTGTCCGTATGTATTGCATGTAATTGGAGAACTGGTAAAAATTGCCAACGAATACCAGGAAAAAGGAATTGGTTTTGTGGCGATTAACTCAAATGATATTGAAACTTATCCTGAAGATTCGCCTGAATTAATGAAGGTATTTGCACGAAAAAATGGATTTTCTTTTCCATATCTTTTTGATGAAACTCAAGAAATTGCAAAGGCTTATCAGGCTGCCTGCACACCGGATTATAATTTATTTGATGCAAATGATAAGTGTGTTTATCGCGGTCAACTGGATGATTCGCGCCCGAAAAACAATGAACCAATAAACGGAAAAGACTTGCGTTTAGCACTAAATGCCGTTCTTAAAGGGAATAAACCAACCGAAAATCAGATTGCAAGTTCAGGTTGCAACATCAAATGGAAAAAGGGAAATGATTATCCTTTAAAACCATTAATCTGAATTGATCATCCAGATAGAAAACTGGTCGAGGTAATTCCAAAAAGAAAGTTTCAAATCGTCGGGCAGTTCAATATCCTGTAGAAGTTCCCGGTAAATTTCTAGCCATACTTTACGGCCTTCTGCATTGATTTTGAATGGATTGTGCCGCCGAACCAACATTGGGGCACCGCGATTTTCGTTATAATGGGCAGGGCCACCGCAAATTTGCACAAAAAAATCGGCGGAATTTTTCTTGGCAGCTTCAAAAATAATATCTTCCGGTGGGAATAAATGCCTGATAGGGCTTGTTTTAATTCTGTCGTAATGATCGCCAACCAATTTACGAATACCTTCTTCCTGCAAATAGTCTAATATTTTTGGGTTTGGAAGACTTACATTTGGGCGGCTTCCTTTTATAGCTTCTGAAATTTTTAAATCTTGCATAATTTTAAATTGAATTGCAATATTAATTATTTTAAATGCTCAATTTGTTAAGGAAGTATAAAAGCGTGCTAAGTTCAGAATTTAAAAAGATTTAAATTCCCTATTCATAAAGCAAATATACGAAATTGCAAAAAATTGAAAAAATGTTAAGGCTTAATAGTTTTCAGTTGATTTTTATATATTTGCCGCGATGAATTAGTGAAAACCTAGATTTTATATGAAGATGAAGAAGATGAGATTTACTCTATTAGCCTTATTTGTTGGGCTTGTGACTTTAACGAGCGGCCAGGATATTAATGAAGCCGGCGCAAAATACAATGAAGGTGCTGAGTTGGACAAAGCAAAAAACTACAGCGGAGCCATTCAAGCCTGGGAAGAAAGTATTAAAATTTGCGAAGCGGTTGGTGCAGAAGCCGATGAGCTTAAAGCCACTGTTCAAAAAGTTTTGGCTTATACCTATTTTAAAGAAGGTATTACCTTATACAAACAAAAAGAATATGATCAGGCTATAGCCGCATTAATAAACTCTGAAAAGATTGCCACTTTGATAGACGATGCAAGAACGCAAAAGCAAGCCTCAACTTATATTCCTAAAATATTCGCTACTAAAGGACTGGAGTTGCTGCAGGATAAAAAACATGATGCTGCCCTGGAAGTGTTTAATAATGCGCTCGAACACAATCCAAAATGTGTCGATGCATTTTATGGAATAGGTATGACTTACAAGGATATGAATCAAATTGACAAAGCTACCGAAGCTTTCGACAATGTTTTATTGTATGGCGAAGGAATTGATGCCGCAGAGAAGAAAGTAGAAAGCGCTAAAGAAGCAGCTTTAGTTTTGCTCGAGACAAATGCAGCTACTGAATTACAAAACAATAATAGTGCAGAGACTTTGAAGTTATTAACCAAAGCACTCGAATATTCTCAAAACTCATACAACACTTATTATTTATTGGCGTTGGCAAACAATAAACTAAAGAATTGGGATGCAACAATCGAAGCTGCGAAAAAAGCAATGGCCTTATCAACAGAAAATGCATCTGCATTGAATTTTCAACTTGGCATTGCCTATGAAGGTAAAAATGATGTTGCAAATGCTTGTGCAAGCTATAAAAAAGTAACTTCTGGCCCTAATGTGGAATTGGCTAAATTCCAAATCGCTCAGGTACTGAAGTGTAATTAATTTATAATCAAAAACTGACTTAAAAAAAAGGACAAGTTTATTGTCCTTTTTTTTATGGATAAAATTTTTGAGTTTTTCTTGATGCTAAAATATTTCAATAATTATTGAGTAACTTTACAATATAAAATTTAGAAAAATGGAAATGTTATCAAAAAAATGGGTGTTGGTATTGATAAACGCAATAATTGTATTGGTTTTTGCATCGCTCTTAATCTTATTCCCAATTGAATTTCTAAAGAATTTTGTGTTTGTAATTGGCACATTAATCGCTTTTGTAGGATTAATATTGATTTTTGGCGCTTTTAATTATGCCAAAGAAAGCAGCAATATGGTTTTTTGGTTATTTCAAGGGCTTTTTAACCTTGTTGTAGGCGCTATTGTTATGTTTTTTCCGGAAGCTTCTTCAAAATTTTTATTGATTCTGGCCGGATTGTGGGCCATTGTATTGGGTGTTTATCAGTTTTCGATTGGATTGATGAGTAAAACTGAAATAAAGCATCATAATTTACATAAAATCAACGGATTATTATTTGTTATTATCGGATTACTCCTAATTTTTGCCCCAGAAATTTTTGTTGGTACTCTAATTGTAATTTTTGGAATAGTGCTAATGATCCTTAGTCTAGGCTTATTGTATTTCGCAATAATGTTAAAAAAACTTGGTGCAAAGGCAGAGGAAATTTATACTGAAACAGAGAAGAAATCCGATTCAAAAACAGATACGAGCCAAGCTACTTCTGAAAAGCTTTGATGTCTTTAACATTTAGCTGCAAGCTTTTAACCCCATTCCAATCGTTTTCGTCGAGCGAAAAGCAAAGGTTAAAAATGCATTGTTGCTCACTGGATTCTGGTTTAAAATAATCGCTGCTTGATTTAATTAAATGAAATTTATCGGCT
>JAZDJM010000401.1:0-4496 GCA_043804305.1 Bacteroidota bacterium | reverse complement strand
CCCGAAAGCGGGTAGAAGAATTGGTTTTTCAGTCAAATGCTTAAATTCGCTTTTTTTCACTTTCTAGGCCACTTTATTTTACGTATTTTTGGATTTAGATCAATATACCTGTAAATGTATCTTAAACAGCTCAAATTCACTAATTTCAAGAATTATCACGAGGCCGAATTACAATTTTCACCTCGGATAAACTGTTTTATCGGTAAAAACGGCTCAGGTAAAACCAATGTTTTAGATGCTATTTATTATTTGTCATTTTGCAAGAGTTATTTTAATCCTATCGATTCCCAGAATATCAGGCATGAAGCTGACTTTTATGCAATTCATGGTGAATATATCCGGAAAAAAGATTCAGTAGATAAAGTGCATTGCGTTTTAGAACGTAATCAAAATAAACATTTTAAGCTAAACGAGAAAAAATACGAAAGACTGGCCGATCATATCGGTTTAATTCCTTTGGTAATGATTTCGCCTTACGATCGCGACCTAATAAACAACGGAAGCGAAGTAAGACGAAAGTATATTGATGGTGTTATTTCGCAATTCGATCGGAATTATTTGAATCATTTACTCGATTACAATAAATCGCTTACGCAAAGAAATGCTTTATTAAAGCTTTTTGCCGATCGAAGATATTTTGATGAAACTGCATTGCAAATCTGGGATTTTAAATTAATTCAATTGGGGCATGAAATTGTAAATAAACGTCAAGCCTTTGTAAATGAGTTTATTCCTATTTTTCAACAGTATTTCAATCTAATTAGCGGAGGAAATGAGAAAGTTGATCTAATTTATCAATCCGACCTGACTCAGTCAAATTTGAAGGAGTTATTAGACCTTAATCTGGCTAAAGACAGGGCCTTACGATATACTTCAGTTGGCGCTCATAAAGATGACCTGGATTTTCTGATTGAAGGATATCCAATTAAAAAATTTGGTTCCCAAGGCCAACAGAAATCCTATGTTATTGCCATTAAGTTAGCTCAATTTGAGTTTATGCGAAAACTAAAAAAGTATAAACCCATTTTATTGCTCGACGATATTTTTGATAAACTCGACAGTCTGCGCGTTGAACAACTAATTAATTTGGTAAGTGAAGAAAATTTTGGTCAGGTATTTATAACGGATACGCAAAGAGAAAGAGTTGAACAGATTTTTGAGGCTACTGATATGGATCATCGTTTATTTGAAGTAATACAAGGCACTGTTAAGGAAATTGAAAATGGGAGAGTTTAGTAAAAACAACGAAAAAAAAATCAATCAGGTTTTTTATGAATTATTGCGTTCATACGGAATTTCCAGAAAATACGAAGAATTTAAATTGAAATCGGAATGGCCAAATGTGGTTGGAAAAACAATTGCAAAGCAAACATTGGCTTTAAAAATAGAAAAGGAAATCCTTTACGTAAAATTAAATTCGCCTGCTTTGCGACAAAATTTGAGTTATGCCCGATTCGATTTAATTGAAAAACTAAATGCCTCTGTAAGTTCCGACCTGATAAAAGACATCGTATTTCATTAATTTTTTAACGATAATGAAACGAACATGCCTAAAAAAAATCTAAGACACACAAGGCAATGATTATAAGGCATGTGAGTTCTCCACGAAAAATCGGGACTGGCTATATGACCATTTAAAAACAAATTATAAACAGATGAAATTATTAAACATATTGCTTTAAATCGTTCAATATCAACCGAATAATGAATGTTTGATTTTTATAAAAATGAAAAAAACAAAAATTGTAGCTACTATCTCCGATAAAAACTGTTCAATCGAATTTATACAACAACTTTTTGATAATGGGCTAAATGTTGTGCGTCTGAACACTGCCCATCAATCAACAAATGAGGCATTAAAAGTTATAGAAGCAGTAAGGCAGGTTTCTGATAAAATTGCAATTTTAATCGATACAAAAGGACCTGAAATCAGAATTACCGACTGCGAAAATGGATTGAGTTTTAAAGCAGGCGATACCGTTTTAATAAAAGGCGATCCAAATCAATCTTGCACTCAGAATTGTCTGTTCGTTAATTATTCAAATTTTGTGCATGAAATTGATACACAAAAAGATATTTTAATCGACGATGGATATATTATTTTATCTGTAATTGGCAGGGAAAATGACGCTTTGGTATGCAGTTTTCAGACAGATGCATTTATTAAAAGTAGAAAAAGTGTTAATGTACCACAGGCCAATTTCAATTTGCCATCACTGAATTCAAAAGATAAAGATTTTATCCGTTTTGCTATCAAAAATGAAGTCGATTTTATTGCCCATAGTTTTGTTAGAAATAAAAAGGATGTTTTGGCTGTTCAGGAAATCTTGGATCAAAGCAAAAGTAAAATAAAAGTAATTGCCAAAATTGAGAATCAAAAAGGAGTTGATAATATTGATGAGATTTTAGATTTTGCCTATGGTATTATGGTTGCTCGTGGCGATTTGAGTGTTGAAATTCCATACGAAAAAACACCCGGAGTTCAGAAAAACTTAATCGAAAAATGCATAAGCCGTAGAAAACCAGTAATTATTGCAACACAAATGCTTCATTCAATGATAGATAACCCGCGTCCAACACGGGCTGAAGTGAGTGATATTGCCGGAGCAGTTTATAGTCAGGCAGATGCTTTGATGCTTAGTGGTGAAACCGCTTTCGGGAAATATCCTGTTGAGGCTATTGCCACCATGACGAAAATAGCTGCTGAAGTTGAAAAAAGCAAAGAAGCCTATTTGGATATTGATACAGTAGTTTTAAATAACGAAATTTCAGCCTATTTGACCAAAGCAGCAGTTGAAACAGCCATAAATTTGGATGCTAAAGCAATTATTGCTGATACTTCGAGCGGACGAACTATTCGGAATATAATTGGTTACAGAGGAATTAAGCCGGTGTATGCTATCTGCTATTCGCAAATTACAATGCGACATCTTGCACTGAGTTATGGTGTTTTTCCTGAATTTATGAAAAGCAAATCCACATCGCATGAATTCTTAAATGAAGCACTGGACAAACTAATAAGCGAAAACAAATTAAGCTTAAACGATTTGATTGTTGTTATTGCAGGTAATTTCGGGAAATCGCAAGGTGCAAGTTATATTGAAGTGGGAACAATAGACAAATTATTACACAAAACATTTGATTTTGAATAGTGATTTATTTTGATTTTTTCAAAAATAATTGTAATGCGTTTAATATCAGAAGAAACAGTACTGAGGAATTTTGAAAGAAATGATGCGCATAGAATGGCCATGCTTGCCAATAATTATAAAATCAGCAAAAATTTACGTGATGGATTTCCATACCCTTATACACTAAGTGATGCAGAAGATTTTATTCGAAAATACATTGGGCAAAACCCAGTTTGTATTTTTGCCATCGAATATAAAAGTGAATATGTCGGCAATATTGGATTATCAATAGGAGAGGATGTATACCGAAAATCTGCTGAGTTAGGCTATTTTATAGGAGAACCTTATTGGAATCAGGGAATTACTACTAAAGCAGTTAATCTAATTACAGAATATGGTTTTCATCAGCTAAATCTGGTACGCATATTTTCCGGTGTTTTCGATTTTAATTTAGCATCACAACAGGTCTTAAAAAAATGCAATTTCGAACTGGAAGCAATTCTTAAAAAAGCCGTTTTTAAAAACAATAAACTATGTGATGAGTATAGGTATTCAAAGATTAATCCAAAATACACACCATAAGCCTGAAAATTTTTGAGTGAAATTATTAATAGCCTATAAATAACGTAATTATCGGCTTAGTAAAAGTTTCAACACTTTTCTTTCTTAATACAAAAGAAGCCAAAACTTATACACATACAAATCACTTAGCTACATCTAGTAGTTCCAGATTGATTGTTGATATTCAACAAGTTAATTTAGCAGCTAAATCTATAGATCCCTACACAAATGAAGAGGTTAATTGTCTCATTTATATTCATTGCATTATCATTATCTAGCTTTAGTCAAAGTAATAAGCTTGCGATATTGGATTTATGCTTAAGAAACAGTGAAGTTAACAAAGAAAATCTTGCCAGTGCTATTCATATGGCTGAGGTTGCCGGCATGCCTTATCTCATAACAAGTTTTCCCGGCGAAGCGGCAAATTATCCTTTTGTGCTGATAACTTCATCTTTACGTGATGGAACCCTACAAGCGGATGAAATCTCTCTATTATATGCTTATGTGTACAATGGTGGTGTAATTTTAGCTCCTTTTATTCAAAGTACAGCGTATTTTCCGCTCTTTGGTATTAGTGCAACAAAATATGAATCAAATAGATATTGGATAAATTTTGATTTGTCTGGAGTCCATAAGGAACTCGAATGGGTCGATGATAAAATGGAACAAAGTCTTCCATTGGCTGATCTTTCTTATACCCAATCAATTTATACAAGAGGATATACAAAAAGTAATTGTGAGCTTTTAGCATCCTTCGAAGACAATAGTGCGGCCATTGTTGTTAATAAATATGGAAAGCTAAAA
>JAZDJM010000400.1:0-2409 GCA_043804305.1 Bacteroidota bacterium | reverse complement strand
GGATATTTGTTACCGGCCAACAAAATCCTATCCCGGTAATCCTCTGAATTTTATTCGTCGCGGCCCAGATAATGAAATTCAGGAGCCTAAAATTGATGCGATAATTTTCAGACAAAATACAGAAGGTTTATATGGAGGTGTTGAGTGGACAAATCCGCCTCAATTAGTTTATGAGGCTTTGCGCTCCCATCCAAAGTTTATTCAAAATTTTGGGGATGTACCAAAAAATGAGATTTCAATTTCGACCCGTATTTTTACAAAAAAAGCCACCGAACGTATTTTAAGAGCTGCTTTTGAATACGCGAAGAAAAATAATTATCGCTCGGTTACTTTATGCGAAAAACCAAATGTAATTCGAGAAACATCAGGAATGATGTATTTAATGGCAAAAAATATTCAGAAAAGCGATTATCCTGAAATTGAACTTTGGAATACAAATATTGATGCTCAAATGATGTGGTTGACTAAAAATCCGGAGGAATATGGCGTAATTGTAGCCGGGAACATGTTTGGAGATATTGTTTCTGATGCATTTGCAGGATTGATTGGAGGCCTTGGTTTTGCAGCTTCGGCACAGATAAATCCGGATTCCGGAATTGGAGTTTTTGAGCCTACTCATGGTTCTGCACCAAAATATGCAGATTATAAGGTTTCTATAGTTAATCCTATAGCAATGATTGAATCAGCCTGTTTAATGCTTGATTATATTGGTGAAATAAAGGTTTCAAGCACAATTCGCAATGCAATTGCTGCTGTTATTGCTGAAGGTAAAACTAAGACCTACGACATGTTAAAACTTTCAGGCTCAGCTTAAGTAATCAATAAAGGAGCTGCAACTACGCAGCAGATGACCGATGCAATTATTGCAAAATTGAAATAGTTAAGATGATAATCAAAAAAAAAAAATCCTGCCTTGCTAATGCAAAACAGGATTTTCTAAAATAAAAAAGAAATTTATTTTTTCTTTTCTGATTTCTCCATTGCAGTTTTCAAAGCGCCCAATTCACCGGCAATATCACCTAGAGTTGTGCTTTCATTGCTTTCGTTAACTTTCTTAACGGCAGCACGCTTCGATTTTGTGGCTGTTTTCTTAGCAGAAGTTTCAGCTTTTTCAGCTTTGTCGTCTTTCCAAATATAAGTATGAGAAAGAATGATTTTCTTATTTTCTTTTGAGAATTCAATCACTTTAAAATCAAGAACATCATCGACTTTTATATTCGTATTGTCATCTTTCTTCATGTGTCGTGAAGGTGCAAAACCTTCAACACCATATGGTAATGCAACAACAGCACCTTTATCATTCACTGAAATTACGGTACCTTTTTGAGAAGAATTAATTTCGAATACGGTTTCGAATACATCCCAGGGGTTTTCTTCCAATTGTTTATGGCCTAAAGATAATCTTCTGTTTTCTTCATCCACATCCATCACTACAACTTCAAGTTCTTCACCAATTTTGGTAAACTCGGCCGGATGTTTGATTTTTTTCGACCAGCTAAGGTCAGAAATATGGATTAATCCATCAACACCTTCTTCCAATTCTACAAAAATTCCGAAATTTGTAAAGTTACGAACAGTTGCTTTATGTTTTGAATTAACAGGATATCTTCCTTTAATATCATTCCATGGATCAGGAATTAATTGCTTCATTCCCAACGACATTTTACGCTCTTCGCGGTCGAGGGTAATAATAATACCTTCCACTTCGTCGCCAATTTTTACAAAATCGTGAGCAGTTCTTAAATGCTGTGACCAACTCATTTCTGATACGTGAATCAAGCCTTCAACACCCGGCTGAATTTCGATAAATGCACCATAATCAGCTATAACTACAACTTTTCCTTTTACCCGGTCGCCAACTTTCAAATTAGTATCAAGTGCATCCCATGGGTGAGCAGTTAACTGCTTCAATCCAAGTGCAATACGTTTTTTATTTTCATCAAAATCAAGAATAACTACATTGATTTTTTCATCCAAAGTAACTACTTCTTCCGGATGATTAATTCTACCCCAGCTTAAATCTGTGATGTGAATTAAACCATCAACACCGCCTAGGTCGATGAAAACACCATAAGAAGTAATGTTTTTCACGATTCCTTCAAGAACCTGTCCTTTTTCAAGTTTGGCAATGATTTCAACTTTTTGAGCTTCTAATTCGTCTTCAATAAGTGCTTTATGAGAAACAACCACATTTTTAAATTCATGATTGATTTTTACGACTTTGAATTCCATGTTTTTGCCAACATAAATATCGTAATCTCTAATTGGTTTAACATCAATTTGAGAACCCGGCAAGAAAGATTCAATACCAAATACATCAACGATTAAACCTCCTTTAGTGCGGCTCTTAACAAATCCGGTAATAATTTCATCATTATCATGAGCTGCGTTAACACGATCCCATGAACG
>JAZDJM010000399.1:0-9534 GCA_043804305.1 Bacteroidota bacterium | reverse complement strand
GGTTTATGTTGAAAAACCCATGGCTATTGATTATGCCGGAGCGAAACAAATGGCAGAGGCAAGCGAAAAACATCAAATTCCGGTTTTTGTAGCCTATTACCGAAGATCATTAAGCGGGTTTTTAAAAGTGAAAGATCTGATTGAAAAAGGAGAAATTGGCGAAGTTATTGAAATCAATCTAAAACTTTATCTTCCGGCTCGGGCAGAGGACTATCAGTCGGATAATTTGCCCTGGCGTGTTATTCCTGAAATTTCCGGTGGAGGTTATTTTTTCGATTTGGCTGCTCATCAGCTTGATTATCTTGATTTTGTATTTGGTCCTGCCAAATTTATTTCTTCAATTGTTGAAACCCGTGGCGGACTGTATAAAGCAGAAGATTATGTTGAAGCTGAACTTCTCTACCGCAATAAGATAAAATTTAAAGGAAGCTGGGATTTCAATGCCCTTGCTGAAAATGAAGTCGATTTTATTGAAATTCGCGGTAGCAAAGGAAAAATCCGTTTTTCAACCTTTGCTTTTGAACCCATTTTGCTTGAAAATAAAAAGGAAAGAAGATTTTTTCCTTTTGAAAAACCAGATCATGTTCAAAAACAACTTATACAACAAGTTGTAAATCAGCTGCAAGGAAATGGAAATTGTTCGAGTACCGCCCAAACTGCATTATCGGCCAGCCACTTGATGGAAGAAATAATTTATGGGATTAAATAGGGATTGACGGAGAATCCGTAAATTTACAAACCACAAAAAAACAGAAAAGTGACTGATAAAAAAATCGCCGAAACACCTTTAATGAAACAGTACAACAGCATTAAGGCAAAATATCCGAATGCTTTGCTGCTTTTTCGTGTGGGCGATTTTTACGAAACCTTCAGCACGGATGCAATATTGACTTCCAAAATTCTAGGTATTGTCTTGACCAAACGCGCCAACGGATCGGCAAGTTCAGTCGAATTGGCTGGTTTTCCGCATCATGCGCTTGATACGTATTTGCCAAAATTGGTAAAAGCCGGACAAAGAGTTGCCATCTGCGATCAGCTGGAAGATCCCAAGGCAACAAAAACAATTGTTAAGCGTGGGGTAACCGAATTGGTAACTCCCGGAATGGTTTATAACGACAATGTGCTGGATCACAATACGAATAATTTTTTGGCGAGCATAGACTTTTATGCCAAAACCAGCGGTCTTTCTTTTTTGGATATTTCAACCGGCGAGTTTTTTCTGGCGCAGGGTTCCAATGCCTATATCGATAAATTGCTGCAAAGTTTCCGGCCGAATGAGGTGATAGTACAAAGAAATAAGTTGGCTGAATTTAATAAAATATTTGGCGATAAGTTTTTTACAACCACTTTCGACGATTGGGTTTTTACTTCTGAGTTTGCCTCCGATATTTTGCTGAAGCATTTTAAAACGGTTTCTTTTAAAGGATTTGGCGTGGAGCATTTAAGTCAGGGAATCATAGCTGCAGGAGCTGCCCTGCATTATCTGCATGAAACACAACATCAGAATGCGGAGCACATCAATAAGCTTTCGCGCATCGAAGAAGATCATTATGTCTGGCTCGACAGATTCACCATCCGGAACCTTGAGCTGCTGCATTCCTCCAATGAAAATGCCAAAACCCTGCTCGATATTATCGATAAAACCGTATCGCCTATGGGTTCACGCCTATTGAAACGCTGGATGGTTTTGCCATTGAAAGATATGCAACCCATTAAACAGCGCCACGATATTGTTTCGTTTTTTGTTGAAAATGTGGCCTTACGAAATACACTTATTGCTGAGCTTAATCATTTAGGGGATTTGGAAAGGCTGATTTCCAAAGTATCAACCGGAAAAGTAAACCCCCGGGAAACCCTTCAATTAAAAAGGGCGCTTTATCATATCGAAACTATTCAAGAATCGTTGTTGCAGGCTAAGGATGCAAACCTGCTAAAAATGGCCGAACAATTAAATTTTTGTGCTTCAATCCGCCAAAAAATCGAAACGGAATTAAACTCTGATGCTCCGGTGGTTTTGTCGAAAGGTGGTGTCATTGCAAAAGGTGTTTCAGAAGAGCTCGATGAATTGCGCAATATCAGTAGTTCGAGTAAGGAAATTTTAAAAGACATTCAGCGGAGGGAAACCGAAAAAACCGGCATCTCTTCCTTAAAAATCGGCTACAACAATGTATTTGGTTATTTTCTGGAAGTCACTAATGTACATAAAGAAAAAGTGCCTGTTGAATGGCACCGAAAACAAACACTTACCGGTTCCGAACGCTATATCACGGAAGAGTTGAAAATACTCGAAACCAAGATACTTGGTGCTTCTGAACGGATTCTTGCGCTTGAACAACAAATCTATTCCGATCTGGTTCTAAGCCTGCTTGATTATATCATCCCGGTTCAAACCAATGCCCAAATTGCTGCCAGACTGGATGTTTTACTTGCATTTGCTTCTTTGGCCACAGCATACAACTATATCAGGCCGGAAGTGAATAATACCTATGTTTTGGATATTCAAAATGGCCGCCATCCCGTAATTGAACAGCAGCTTGAGCCGGGAGAAACCTATGTGGCCAATTCCGTTTATCTGGATACGGAAAAACAACAAATCATCATTATTACAGGCCCGAATATGTCAGGAAAATCTGCCTTGCTTCGTCAAACAGCATTGATTGTTTTACTGGCGCAGATGGGCAGTTTTGTTCCTGCCGAAAGCGCAAAAATAGGATTGGTGGATAAACTGTTTACCCGCGTTGGCGCCAGCGATAATATTTCTTCGGGCGAATCAACATTTATGGTTGAAATGAACGAAACGGCAAGTATTTTAAACAATATTTCAAACCGAAGCTTAATTCTGCTCGATGAAATTGGTAGAGGAACAAGTACTTACGACGGAATTTCCATTGCCTGGTCCATTGCCGAGTTTTTGCATGAACATCCTGCTTTTAAAGCTAAAGTATTATTTGCCACCCATTATCATGAATTGAATGAAATGGCCAAAAGCTTCAAACGCATTAAAAATTACCACATATCGGTTAAGGAAATCCAGAATAGAATCATCTTTTTAAGGAAACTGGAGCCGGGCGGAAGCGAACACAGCTTTGGGATTCATGTTGCAAAAATGGCAGGTATACCAAATTCTATCGTTGAAAGAAGCACCGAAATGCTTTATAAACTCGAAGAAGCCCATCGCAAAGGGGAATTGAATAAAGCAATTCCAAGAAAAGGAAAATTGGAAAACAATCAGGATTTTCAACTGAGTTTTATTCAACTCGACGATCCTTTATTGTATCAAATCAGGGACGAAATTTTAAATACGGATATCAACACCTTAACACCTGTTGAAGCCTTATTGAAGCTGAATGAAATAAAAAAACTTTTGGGCAAATAATTTTCGATTAAAATTTTGTATGTCAAAAATAAAATTTTGTATATTTGCACCCTCAATAAGAATTAGCCGCTAATCGCGGTTATAAAAAGTTCTTGCAGAAATGCTTAATTCATGCGAAAGTAGCTCAGCTGGTAGAGCACGACCTTGCCAAGGTCGGGGTCGCGGGTTCGAATCCCGTCTTTCGCTCTAAAAAAGCATATTGCCTAGGTTGTGGAACGGCATCCCGATATTAATCGGGGAAGCTCCCATCCAAATGGGCGAAATGATAATGAAGCCCAGGTGGTGGAACCGCATCCCGATATTAATCGGGGAAGCTCCCATCCAAATGGGCGAAATGATAATGAAGCCCAGGTGGTGGAATTGGTAGACACGTTGGACTTAAAATCCAATGACCATTGCGGTCGTGCGGGTTCAAGTCCCGCCCCGGGTACTTCTTACAACCGTAAATAATTAGTTTTTAATTGTTTGCGGTTTTTTTATTCCTTATTTATTCAAATTCTTTCCTCAATTAGCTTTAGAATTTTTTTCTGATTTTTTCCAATTTTTTGCATTGGCAAAGATCTTTTTCTATATTTACATGGGATATTGCCCACATTACCAAAAACATATGCTATTTGGGATGATTCTGAATATGCTTTTTACACATAACTCTTATCTAATAAATCTGAAAATATGAAATATCCGGAAGTCAATAATTTTATCAATGGTCAGTTTGTTTCTACTAAAACCAAAAGAATTGATGTTGATAGTCCATTAAACGCTGCTATACTTTCAACAGTTCCTTTATCCGAATATTCGGATGTGGATACAGCCGTAAAAGCTGCCCAAAAGGCTTTTCCCCTATGGTCGGGAATGACCTCAAAAATGCGTTCACAAATCTTATATAAATACCGGCAGATTCTTGAGGAAAATGTGGAGGAATTGGCTGCAATTGTGCATGAGGAAAACGGCAAAACCATGGCCGAGGCAACTGCTGAAGTGCTAAAAAGCATGGAGCTGACTGAGTTTGCCTGTTCAATTCCGCAGATTGCTGTTGGCGATGTGCTTGAAGTTAGCATAGGAGTTGAATGCAAAACCGAATATGCCCCGCTTGGGGTTGTGGCTTGCATCAGCCCTTTTAATTTTCCGCATATGGTTCCGCATTGGACTGTGCCAAACGCCCTGGGCATGGGAAATTGTGTCATTTTGAAACCTTCGGAAATAGCCCCCATTACCGCAACAAAAATTGCAGAAATGCTTAAACAAGCAGGATTGCCCGATGGTGTTTTTAATATTGTAAACGGTGCAAAAGATGTAGTTGAGGCTATTTGCGATCATCCGGATATCAAAGCAGTATCTTTTGTAGGTTCAACACCCGTTGCGCAAATAGTATACCGTCGTGCAACTTCAAATTTAAAAAGATGCCTTGCTTTGGGAGGTGCTAAAAATCATTTGATAGTATTGCCTGATGCTAATTTGGAGCTTTCGGCATCAGATATTGCAGCATCCATGTGTGGCTCTGCAGGACAAAGATGTATGGCCGCTTCGGTTATGATTGCTGTCGGAAATGTTACACCAATCATCGAAAAATTGTGTGAGGAAACTTCAAAATTTATTCCCGGTACTAAAATGCCACCGATTATTTCACCTGAATCCAGACAAAATCTGATTGATTATATCAGCGCAGCTGAAAAAAAAGGAGCTAAATTATTGATTGATGGAAGAACATTTAAAGGCGATGAAAACGCGAATCCAAATGGATATTATTTAGGACCAACAATAATCGACTGGCGAAATGCAAAAACTAAAATGCCGGACAGAGAAGTTTTTGGGCCAGTATTTGAGATCATTTCAGCCATTAGTGTCGAAGAAGCATTGGAAATTCAAAAAGAAAGTCCGTTCGGAAATGCCGCATCTACCTTTACCCAGAATGGCGGAATCGCAAAAATGGTTGCCCAAAACGCAAGTGCCGGAATGATAGGGATAAATATTGGCGTTCCCGTTCCGCGCGAACCTTTTTCTTTTGGCGGATGGAATTCGTCAAAATATGGCGTTGGCGATATCACCGGAAAAAGTTCATTGGAATTTTGGTCGCAATTGAAAAAAATAACCTCAAAATGGGCAAAACAGGAAATTACGGATTGGATGAGTTAGGATAATTGATAATTGATTTAGTTGGAAAGTGTTTTCAGGGTTTTTTGTTTTTTTGGTGATCTTTGGTGTGTTGGTGATTTAGTGGCTAAATTGTATTCACCGCAAAGCAAAAAAACACTCAAATGGCACTAATAATTTTTAATAACAAAATTAATTAAACCGTTTAGTTTCTCATTAGTAATGTATTTAATTTGAATAAAATGAATGACAGACAACGAATTGTAAATAATAATCAGGAGTATACTTTATATTCTTGGTCGAAGCAGGCTGGATTAAATCCAATTACCGTTAAAACAGCAAAAGGCATTTATCTCGAAGATTATGATGGTAAAAAATACATCGAATTTTCGTCGCAATTGATGAATGCCAATGTGGGTCATCAGCATCCAAAAGTAATCGAAGCCATAAAAAAACAGGCCGAACAACTTACTTTTGTCACTTGTGCAATGGCTACCGATGTACGCGGAGAATTAGGGAAAAAAATTGCCGAAATCACTCCCGGCGATTTAAAGAAAACACTTTTTACGCTGGGCGGATCAGAAGCCATTGAAAATGCTGTAAAACTGGCTCGATTATATACGGGGCGACATAAAATTATTTCGCATTACCGCTCGTATCATGGTGCAACTTATGGCGCTTTTTCGGTCGGTGGAGATCCACGGAGATTTCAGTTCGATAATCAGGCAGTTCCAAATGTTGTTCATGTTGAAAATCCATATTCCTATCGTTGTCCGTGGGGTAGCAAAAGCATTGAAGAAAGTGGTGTCCGGGCTGCTGAAAATCTGGAAAGAATTATTCAGTTTGAAAATCCGGGAAGTATAGCAGCTATTCTTTTTGAAGGCGAATCTGGGACTTCAGGTTGTATAAAATATCCTCCATTTTATTGGAAAAAAGTTAAGGAAATTGCCGATAAATATGGCATATTATTGATAGATGATGAGGTAATGAGCGGCTTTGGCCGGACCGGAAAATGGTTTGGCATTGATCATCATGAAGTTACGCCTGATATCATGTGCGTTGCAAAGGGCTTAACCTCTGGGTATGCACCTCTTGGAGGGATGATAGTTAAAGAGGAAATTGCAGCCCGCTTCAATGATATTCAACTCCCGCTGGGTTTAACCTATTCTGCACATTCGCTGGGTTGTGCTGCCGCACTGGCCTGTATTGAAGTGTATGAAGAAGAAAAATTGATTGAAAACGCTGCCTTGATGGGGAAATACATCGAAGAGAAAGTGCAAAAACTGGCCGAAAAACATCCTTCCATTGGCGATTTCAGAAATACCGGTTTATTGGGAGCCATAGAACTGGTAAAAAACAGAGAAACAAAAGAACCGCTAACGCCCTGGAATGCAGCAGCAAGCGAAATGGAAGCTACCAACAGAATGTCGGCAAAACTTAGGGAATTAGGCTTGTTCACTTTTGTCCGGTGGAATTGGATATTTATTGCACCTCCATTGATTATTAATAAAAGCCAGATAGATGAAGGCCTGCATATTATCGAAAAGGCCATTGAAATTGCCGATGAATATTATCATAATTAACAATTAACAATTGAGAAAATGTCATTACTTATAAAAAACGGAAGAATAATCACAGCTACGGATGATTATGTAGCTGATCTATTCATTGAAGGTGAAACCATATCCATGATTGGTAAAAACCTAAACATTAATGCCGATTCGATATTGGATGCAAGCGAAAAAATTGTTATTCCGGGCGGAATCGATCCGCATGTGCATCTGGAAATGCCTTTTATGGGCGCTTTCTCGAGTGATAGCTATGAAACAGGTACACTTGCAGCACTTCATGGCGGAACAACAACGGTTATCGACTTTGTAATCCAAAAACAAGGGCATTCTCTTTTTGAAGCGCTAAAGGAATGGCAAAGCCGGGCTGTTGGAAATGTATATGGCGATTATGGGTTTCATCTGGCAGTTACCGATTTTAATCCACAAACCAAAAAGGAAATCCGGGATTTAATTGAAAAGGAAGGAATTACCTCTTTCAAAGCATTTATGGCTTATAAAGGCGCATTGATGATTGATGACGGCCAGATGGTTGGATTGATGAAAGAAATTAAAAAATATGGCGGTATTATTTCGGCTCATGCCACCAATGGAGATATTATCGACCATTTAGTGGCCGAAAATAAAGCAAAAGGAAATCTTTCACCATTGTATCATTATTTGTCGCAACCCGAAATGACCGAATCAGAAGCCTCCGGAAGATTTATTGATATGGCTCATCAGACCGATTCCAATTGCTATATCGTTCATTTAACCTGCGAAGGGGCACTCAACAAAGTCAAAGAAGCTCAAAAAAGAAATCAAAAAGTTTTTGTCGAAACCTGTACGCAATACCTGGTACTCGATGCCTCGGTGTATGATCGCGAATTCGAAAGCGCCAAATGGGTAATGAGCCCGCCGATTCGTGAACAAAAAGATCAGGATGCCTTGTGGGCAGCCATAAATCAAGGTGTTGTACAAACGGTTGCCACCGATCACTGTCCGTTTATGTGGGAGGATAAATTGAAAGGAAAAGATGATTTTACAAAAATTCCGAATGGAGCACCCGGAATAGAACACCGGGTTGAACTATTATACTCCGAAGGGGTTAGAAAAGGGAAAATCAGTTTAAACAAAATGGTGGATGTAAGCTCCACCGCCTCAGCAAAAATTTTTGGAATGTTTCCGAAAAAAGGCACAATTGCCATAGGCAGTGATGCGGATATTGTCATCTTCGATCCGAATGTGAAACATAAAATCTCAGCTTTAACCCATCATCACCATTGCGATTATTCGGCTTATGAAGGGCTGGAAGTAACAGGAAAGGCCGAAACGGTTATTTTAAGAGGAAAAATTGCAATCGATAAGGGCAATCTGAAAATTAAAAAAGGTTATGGTGAGTTTATCAAAAGGTCGAAAACAACGAATGTATTGTAAACTGGTTACTTGCAACTGGCTGCTGGTGACTAGTAACTAGCACCTAGAAGCCGCAAATTAGAAAAAAAGGCAAATTTAAACAACAAAATAAAAAAATATGGCACGAAAAGTAAAATCAGGATTAATTCAAATGTCTATTCCAATTTCGGAAGGCGAAGGCTCTATTGCGCAAATAAAAGAAGCCATGCTTCAAAAACATATTCCGTATATTGAAACTGCCGGTAAGCAAGGTGTTCAAATACTTTGTCTTCAGGAGATTTTTAACGGCCCGTATTTTTGTCCCGGCCAGAACAGCGACTGGTATAAAGCGGCTGAACCAATTCCGGGAAAAACAACTGAATTGATGCAGGAATATGCAAAGAAATACAATATGGTAATTGTTGTGCCCATTTATGAGCTCGACATGCCCGGAGTGTACTACAATACGGCAGTAGTTATTGATGCAGACGGAAGCATTTTGGGGAAATACAGAAAGAATCACATTCCGCATGTTGCTCCGGGATTTTATGAAAAATACTTTTTCAAACCTGGAAATTTAGGTTATCCGGTTTTTCAAACAAGATATGCCAAAGTAGGCGTTTATATTTGTTACGATCGCCATTTCCCTGAAGGAGCAAGAGAACTTGGATTAAATGGCGCTGAGATTGTCTATAATCCTTCTGCAACTGTTGCCGGATTATCGCAGTATTTATGGAAATTGGAGCAGCCCGCCCATGCAGCAGCAAACGGATATTTTATGGGTTGCATCAACCGGGTGGGCATTGAAAAACCCTGGAATATTGGCAAATTTTACGGATCTTCATATTTTGTTGATCCACGCGGACAAATTTTTTCTCAAGCATCAGAAGATAATGATGAACTTTTAGTAGCTGAATTTGATTTAGATATGATAGATGAGGTACGCTCAATTTGGCAGTTTTATCGGGACAGGAGGCCGGAAACTTATCGGAAAACGGTGGAGTATTAATGGATAATTGATAATTGAAAATGGATAATGTACTATAATTAAATGGGCGTAAATATTATCAAGGAGAAGTCTTTTGATTTTGCATTAAAGATAGTTTCAATGTATCAGCTTTTAGT
>JAZDJM010000398.1:0-9131 GCA_043804305.1 Bacteroidota bacterium | reverse complement strand
AGTTTATTAAACTTTATTTTCTCAGTGTTACTAAGTGGCCTTAGTGCCTTAGTGGTAAAATCAAAGCACATAGGCAAGAAAAACATTAAGTTTCAAAGATTTTCTGCCTAATTAGGAAATAAATTTTTTCTTCGCATAAATTCTTAAATCCCTATATTTGCCCAGAATATAATAAAAATGCCACTTCCAAAAGTTTATATAAAAAACAAACGTGCGAGTTTCGAGTATTTTTTAGTCGAACGCTTTGTTGCCGGAATCCAGCTTCAGGGAACTGAAATTAAATCTATTCGATACGGTAAAGCAAATTTAGCTGATGCATATTGTGTTTTTATTGATAACGAAATTTTTGTTCGTAATTTACATATTTCGGAATATGCGCTGGGAACACATTATAATCATGTGGTGAAGCGCGACAGAAAACTACTTTTAAATAAAAAAGAGCTGCGCAAACTTCAAATAAAAATAAATGAAAAAGGCTTTACCATAATTCCAACGGCTCTTTCTATAAATGAAAAAGGATTAGCCAAGATTGAAATTGCCTTAGCAAAAGGAAAACATACCTACGATAAGCGAGAAACCATCAAACAAAAAGATATTCAGCGAGATACCGATCGCGAGCGCTCCTAATTTAGGAGCATCAATACGTTAAACTGTATTATTTCTAAATTTAAACTAGATGGAAAAAATTTTTAAACCGAAACTATTTAGTATACTCAAAAACGGAATTTCTAAAAAACAAATAAGAAAGGACATATTAGCCGGAGTGGTAGTCGGTATAGTTGCCCTTCCTCTTGCAATTGCCTTTGCTGTAGCTTCAGGAGTATCTCCCGAAAAAGGAATCATTACAGCTATAGTTGCCGGATTTTTAATTTCACTATTAGGTGGCAGCAGAGTTCAGATTGGCGGGCCAACCGGAGCATTTATTGTTATCGTTTACGGAATTATTGAACAATATGGAATTGATGGCTTAATAATCTCAACGGTTTTAGCAGGATTTTTACTTATTGCATTTGGCCTGTTGAAGTTGGGTATATTGTTAAAATATTTTCCACGCCCTTTAATTGTCGGTTTCACAAGTGGAATTGCTTTAGTTATTTTTTCTACTCAAATAAAAGATGCTTTGGGACTGGAAATCGAAAAAGTCCCCTCCGCTTTTATAGATAAATGGGAAATGTATTTTTCAAATTTTCACACATTAAGCCTATATTCTTCTCTAATTACAATAAGCACCATCTTAATTATCATTCTTTCCACGAAGTATATTAAAAAACTACCCGGTTCATTTATTGCAATTGTAGGCATAACGGTGCTTGTACAACTCTTTAATCTTCCTGTTACAACAATAGAATCTTTTTTTGGAGATATTCCTAATAAATTTGATTTTGTTTTACCTGAAATAGACTTCAAAAATTTGCAGGTCTACTTTGCACCTGCCCTAACCATTGCTTTGCTTGGTGCAATAGAATCATTACTATCGGCCGTTGTTGCAGATGGAATGATAAGCGGTAATCACCGATCAAATACAGAATTAATTGCTCAGGGAGTTGCGAATGTATTAACTCCGTTTTTTGGCGGAATTCCTGCTACGGGTGCTATTGCAAGAACTGCCACCAACGTAAAAAACGGAGGCAGAACTCCAGTTGCAGGCCTGATGCATGCTGTTACTTTACTATTAATCATGCTTTTCTTCGGAAAATGGGCAAAGCTAATCCCAATGTCTGTACTTGCAGGAGTACTAATCGTGGTGGGTTACAATATGAGCGAATGGCGATCGTTCCGATCAATTTTAAGAGGTTCTGTGTTCGACAGCATCGTTTTACTTGTTACATTCTTATTGACGGTATTGGTTGATTTAACCATAGCCATCGAAGTTGGGGTTGTTCTTTCCGCCTTACTTTTTATGCGTCGCATGGCGAATATTCATGAAAATATTCCGGCCGAAATAGACAGCGATTTAGTTGATGATTATTCCCATATTCCAAAAGGAATTTCGGTTTATGAAATAAGCGGGCCATTCTTTTTTGCTTCGGCAAAGCAATATACCGAAGTTTTAAAGGAAATTGGTTTCAAAAGCAAAATACTGATTATCAGAATGCGCCATGTGCCATTTATCGATTCTACAGGCTTGCATAATTTTAAAGAAGCCATAAAAACTTTAAAAGGATCGGGAGTGGAAATTATTTTATCAGGCGTAAACGGATCGGTATTAACTTGCCTGAAAAAAAGTTATATCCTTGATTTAATCGGCGAAGCAAATATTTTTGATACATTTGAAGATGCATTAAGCCATTCGAAAATAAACCTTAATTAATGATTCTTTTTTCAACTACCGAAAAAAACTCTACACTTTTTGTTGCTTCCGTGGCAAGTTTCATAACACCGTTTATGGGCTCGGCTATAAATATTGCTCTGCCAACCATTGGTTCAGAATTTTCCGCAACCGCAATGGCTATAAGCTGGGTTGCAACTGCTTATCTGCTTACGGTAGCCATTTTTCTAATTCCATTCGGCAGGCTGGCAGATATCTACGGCCGAAAAAGAATTTTTTTATCCGGAATTATATTGTTTGCCTTTGCTTCATTACTTTGCGGATTAGCACCAAACATAAATTTACTCATTTTTTTCGCGTATTGCAGGCCATTGGTAGCGGAATGATTTTCAGCACAAGTGTGGCAATAATTACTTCTGTTTTTCCACCCAAGGAAAGAGGAAGAGCAATGGGAATAGCTGTAGGTTCTGTATATCTCGGATTATCACTTGGTCCGTTTGCCGGCGGATTATTAACCCAACATTTCGGATGGCGAAGTATTTTCTTTTTTGTGGTTGCCTTGGGCTTAATTGCTATCTTTTTTGTAATTACGAAACTAAAAAATGAATGGGCCGACGCAAAAGGAGAACCTTTTGATTGGTTAGGATCAGCTTTATATGCTATTGCGCTCTTCTTTATCATGATTGGATTTCCAAGATTGCATGAATTAATCGGAATAGGATTGCTGCTTATTGGTTTATTCTTTCTTGCAGTATTCATTTTCAAAGAATTAAAATCAAAATATCCGGTACTCGACCTGCACTTGTTTAAATACAACATTACTTTTCGTTACTCCAATCTTGCTGCTTTAATTCATTATAGTGCTACTTTTGCCGTGGCCTTTTTATTGAGTTTTTATTTACAGTATTTCAAAGGATTGGATCCGCAAACTGCCGGATTTGTGCTGGTAGCTCAGCCAATTATTATGACTGTCTTTTCACCATGGGCAGGCCGTCTTTCCGATAAAATTGATCCGCGAATAATTTCATCTGCAGGTATGGCAGTTTCATCAGTTGGATTATTATTTTTAGCTTTTATATCCAGTGAAACAACATTACTCAATCTGATATTAACCTTGATGTTGCTGGGGCTGGGATTTGCCCTGTTTTCTTCGCCAAACAGTAATTCAATAATGAGTTCGGTCGAACGAAAGCATTTAGGCATTGCCTCCGGAAGTTTAGGAACAATGAGGATGATTGGGCAAATGCTAAGCATGGGTTTTGCAATGATGCTTTTTGCCTATTTTATTGGCCAAAGCAAAATTGAATCAACCAATTTACCACAACTATTAAATGCTATACAAATAGCTTTTATTATTTTTGCATTCCTTTGTTTTATTGGTGTTTTTGCATCATTAGCCCGCGGGAAAAAAAATACCAAATCACAAATTAATTAAATTAGGTTTTTATCGTTCAAATTACATAAAATAATGACCGATATTTGCCCGCATATTAAGTTTAAAATTCTATGAAACCTTTACGCATTCTTATACTCACTTATGAGGGAGTAATTGCAGGTTCTACAATGTCGATTAGCTATTTGGCCAAAGGATTAAGTGCCCAAGGCCATTATGTAACTTTAGGATGCAAAAAAGACAGTCTGTATCCTGGTTTACTGGAAGGTACAAAAGTAAGGATTGAATTTTTACCCTTTCGTTCGAAATGGGATTTGAAAAGTATACGGATGATACGTGATATTGTTTTCCGTGATAAAATTGAAATTATAAATGCTCAGGCTTCTTATGATCGCTACCTTTCTATTTTTGCTAGATGGTTTTTTAAATTACCGGTAAAATTAGTCCATACACGTAGACAAATGCCTTTGTCTGTTGGAGGAATTCAATCCTGGTTCTATACAAAGGGAACGGATCAGATTGTTGCGGTTGGCCAAGGAGTTAAAGACGCTTTGGTTAAAAAAGGAACTCCCGAAAAGCATGTAACAGTAATTAATAACGGGACACCTCATGAGAAATATCAGAATATCAGTAATGAACACCTTAGTCATTTACTAGAAAAGTATAATTTAATTGGAAATTCGAGAGTTATTGGTTGCATTTCGCGATTAAAGAAACACGACCAGGTAATAAAAGCTTTAGCCTTGATTGATGAACCAATCACCGCTTTTTTTGCGGGGTTTACAGCCGAACAAATTGGTTTAAATATAGTCAGAGAAGCAGAAAAAAAACACACCCTTCATTTCTTAGGTTTGGTAAATCCTGCTGAAGTTCTTGCGTATTATAAACTTTTTAATTTATATATTTTGCCGTCTACAACGGAGGGACTATCGCAGGCTGTATTGGAGGCTATGTATATGGGAGTTCCGGTTTTGGCCACTCGAGCTTTATGGAATAAAGGCCTGATAAATGAGATGGAAAATGGAGTTCTATATGACGATGAAAACATTCAGGATTTGGCAAATAAAATTGACCAAACTTTAAACGACAAGGTTTTATTGGATAAGCTTCATAACGGATCAATCCATACTGCACATCATACTTTTACAATCGAAAAAACAATCGAGAATTATATCCATTTTTTTAAGCAATTAAGAAACTCAAATTAATTAATGAAACGAACATGCCTAAAAAAAAATTCAGACGCACAGGGCAATGATTATAATGCATGTGAGTTCCATCTGACCACTAAAAAACAAATTATAAACAGATGAAACGAACATGCCTAAAAAAATTCAGATGCACAGGGCAATGATTATAATGCAGGTGAGTTCCATCTGACCACTAAAAAACAAATTATAACCAGATGAAACGAACATGCCTAAAAAAATTTCAGACGCGCAGGGCAATGATTATAATGCATGTGAGTTCCATTTGACCACTAAAAAACAAATTATAAACTGATGAATATTCTAGTTACCGGTGCCGCCGGATTTATAGGTTCACATCTTTGTGAATATTTAGCTGACAAGAATCACGATGTTGTTGGTTTAGATGGTTATACGGGATTTTATTCCAGAGATCTTAAAAAACTAAATGCGGCTGAAGTAGAAAAAAAAGGGATTAAAATTCATGAATTCGATTTAGCCGATCCTTATTTTGAAAAAGAATTACCAAATAATTTTGATTATATATTTCATCTGGCAGCTCAACCCGGCTTATCTAAATTTGTTAATTTCGAAGATTACACTAAAAACAATCTGATTGCAACTGCCAACTTAATTGATTTTGCGAAGCAAAACACTAATTTAAAATGCTTTGTTAATGTTTCTACCTCTTCGGTTTATGGTCAGGAGGCCACATCAGAAGAAAGTGTTGCACCCAAACCTGCCTCCTATTATGGAGTTACAAAGCTTGCTGCAGAACAACTGGTTCTTTCTCAGCATCGTCAGGGATTGTTAAATGCGTGTTCCATTCGATTATATTCGGTTTACGGCCCTCGCGAACGACCTGAAAAACTATATACTAAATTGATTGACAGCATTTTGACCAATAAAGATTTTCCACTCTATTCAGGAAGCGAAAATCATTCGCGTAGTTTTACCTATGTTGCTGATGCAGTAAAAGGTTTGGCTGCAGTTATTGATAATACTGAAAATTGTTTAGGAGAAATTATCAATGTTGGCTCCGATATAGAAGCAAAAACGATTGATGGAATTAAGCTAATTGAAGAGCTAATGGGACAGAAAGCAAAATTTAATATTCAGGCTGCTGTAAATGGCGATCAAACTCAAACCCGTGCCATAATCGATAAAGCAAGAAAACTACTTAATTACAATCCGTCAACTCAACTGAAAGATGGCCTGCAAAAGCAAGTTGAATGGTATAATATTTTATATTTAAATCACTTAAAAAAATAAAGCAAAATAGAATCAGAATATATACTTTTCTTTTTGTGTAATGCCATTTCAGGACGGGACAATTTGGCAAAAACTTTAAATTATAGTGCAAATTTCGGGGAACTCGTTTTAATCCTCATAAAATTGCCCCGGATGTATAAAACCCACATTGGCGCTGCATACAAAAATGGCAGAGTGGAGAATTTTATGATAGGGAAACTTTGAAAAAACTTAAGAAAGTCGATTTTAACGAGAAAAAATATCTGATTTTAGATTTTATTCCATTGAAAGAAAAAGATAAATTCAACCGCACACATACCATTGTTGAACACCTTCCTTTCAAGCCGGAAAATAACTAAAATAGCCAACTTTTTAAGAGGGGATAACCTCTATTTTTATGGTCAGATTTTTTTATTTTAAGTAAGTTGCTCATTTTGTGTGATATTTAAAATATTATTTTAACTTTGGATGTATAAACTTAACGCAACACTTCCTGATTATCTTTTCTAAGCATATATTTATCCGGGGTAGAGCGTTTAAATTGAGTAAAAACGTTTTAATTGTTGCAGACAAAAATAAAATGTAATAAAGAGAATTTAGTATATAATTGAAATATAGGTAATTGCTTTTATTTCTTCATTAAAAGAGTTAGATTATGTTACCAAAATGGATAGTAACGATTTATGCCTCAGGCCCAATTGTAGCAGAAAATCGATTTAATTTTACTAAACGAAAAGACATCAATACAGCCCATGCATTATACTCTAATATTAAAGTAATGAATGCGCATGGTGGAGGATTGATAATAGAACTGAATGTTTACGCAAAAAATCATAATCTTGCAGAGAAAGCTGCTTTTACTTTCTTAGGATACGCATTCGATGTTCTTTCTTTTAAATTAAATTTACCTATTGAATTAAGCGTTTTCGATAGACGTCAATCACAACGAGACCAATTTCCAATAAGACGAGAGATTACCATAAAAGAATTTAGTGACTCATTTGATGAATCACGGCTATTAAGATTAACAGAGCCATTCTTTCTAAATGCTCATTCTTGGTTTCGTAAAGGATTGATTTCAGAAAATCCTATTGATAAATATTTAGCATTTTGGAATTCAATTGAGATACTTGCTGCAAACTATCATATTAAAAGTGAAAAAACGAAAAAAGGAATAAAAAATCAGGTGTGGTCTATTTTCCATGAGCTATTCGGAGAAACAGAAAATTGGAAAACGGTTATACTGGACTATGATAATTGGATAAACAAAACATACTTTTTACGTAAGGAAATTGCGCATGGATCAGGAGATATTGGAGAAACAGAATTTATTGAAAGTATTTTAGATTCAACAGAAGAATTGCAAATAATTTCAATGGCCTTGTTAAGAAAGTGGAGAAAAGATAAATTGATTACCAACTCAAAGATAACAGATAATATCGAAAAGAAACTAGACCCAGTAAATTGGTTTCATTTTGGACAAACGAATCTGAATTAATGACGTGCTATAATCACGTAATATAATAAATTGTGCAGATAGTGCTATATTTGATATAAAACATTTAATAAACGGCGTAATGGATGGATTGATTTGTACTCTGAAATGCGCAACGATTTCTTACAGCCAAGCAGTAGGGGCAATCTAATTATTAATCCAATTTAAAAATAGCAAAAAATGAGACAAGTACCAATTGAAAAAACTAGATTTGTTCAAGAAGATCTTAAAGATTTATTTGAAGACGTTGGCGGTGATGACTATCAAGATTCAAGTTTAGACATATTAATCAGTAATGATCCTCAGAATACAATAGTTAATGGTTTGACTGGAGGCGCTTATCTAAAAGGAATAGAATATGAATTATTCATAAAAAATGAAGGTTCAAAAAGTATATCGATTCCGCAAAATGTTGACCCAATTAACATTGAACTCAATTTAAGCAAATGGTTAGATGGGACAGGATTGATTATAAACAAAACGCCAATTAAGCGAAGAGTATTAATAAGTTACATTGCAAACAAAAAAGGCGGAAAACATATTGATAACGGAAGAGGCATAAGTAATAAAGACAATATCTGTAGGATACTTGACGAACGATTAGAGATTTTCGTCTTGAAGGATAAAAGCAATGCTGCGTATCTTGAATTACACGCAATGATTCAATCATTAATGAATTCTAAAAAAATACAGAAATTTCTGGATTATGAATAAAAACTGCCCTTATAAAAATTGTAATGTATGCCGCAGTTTTTTTTACTCGGAAATTGAATTGTAAATAAGATAGTATTAATGTTTTTATGAACTTATTATATATTCAAAACTAAAACAATTAAAAATTATGAAAAAAGTTCACTTATTATCCCTTTTACTTACGCTTAGTATAATGGGGTTTAGTCAAAAACCTCTATTATTTGAGAAAATCATTAAAACAGACAGCCTTGATAAAGAAGACTTATATTCTGTTATTTACGAGTGGTTTGCCTCAAGCTACAATAGCAGTAATGACATTATTCAAATGGCAGATAAAGAAAACGGTATCATAATAGGCCAAGGAAAAATAAAATATGTACCTATTAAATACGGTTACATTTGTTATTCGGGTTACATAGATTATACAGTGCGGGTTGATATTAAAGACAAAAGGTATAGAATTGTTTTATCTAATTTTTACCTCAAAAATCATGGCACTCAAAATTGCCAATTAGGTCTTATTACTGACGCGAAAAACTTTTCTGAGAAAGGAATACACAAAAACCACCAAAACGAAACATGGCAGGATATTCAAAATAAAATTACCGCTTTCTCTAATATTATTTTTTTATCGCTTGAGTCTTATACAAAGGAAGAAAGAGTTAATAATAGTGACAATTGGTAACAATTGTTTTATTATTCTAATAGTACTGGGTTATTATGTTACAGGCTTTGTGGAAAAGGGTCAAAGTGTCTCTTTCATACTGGTGTACTAGTTTTCCGCAACTTAATAACATTTCTTCCTGTCCTTTCAACCCTCATAATCTAATTTTAATCTTATAG
>JAZDJM010000397.1:0-10388 GCA_043804305.1 Bacteroidota bacterium | reverse complement strand
AAAAAGCCTATATCAAAAGTTTTATGCTTTCGTTTGAAAATACGCTGAACTCAACAAATTTTAAAGATCCGGTTTATGGGTATAAAAGTTATATCGATATGAATTCATTCATCGATTTTCAAATTATGAATGAGCTTTCTAATAATGTGGACGGTTACCGATACAGCACTTTTTTTCATAAGCAAAGAGATTCTGATGGTGGTAAATTAGTTGCCGGTCCGCTTTGGGATTTTAATCTTGGCTATGGCAATGTTAATTATTCTCCTTTAAATCTTGCAACAAATAGGTGGCTTTACCCAAATTATGGACCAAATGAAGGTTATGCCATGCATTGGTGGGCAAGACTAATGGAAGATCCGAATTATAAACAGGCATTTTATGAAAGGTGGACAGCATTGAGAAGTAGTTCATTTAAAACAGACTCAATCATGAGTATGATTGATAATATGATTCAAGAATTAGGTCCTTCTATAGACAGAAATTTTAAAAAGTGGCCCATTATTGGTCAGTATGTTTGGCCTAATTATAATTATGCAAATTATAATTATTCGCAAGAAATAAATTATTTAAAATCTTGGGTAACAAGTCGTTTAGTCTGGATGGATGCTAATATTACTTCACTTACAGGAGTTAACGATATTTCGCCGGCAGCAGCAAGTAAAATTAGGATATATCCCAATCCGGTTAAAAATAATTTAACTATTAATTTATCAGTTATCGAAACAAGTTTGCTTTCTGTTGAGCTTAAAGATTTGTTGGGTAAGACTATTTTTTATACCGATTATTTACCAACAAATATCGGCAATCAAACAATTAATATAAATCTTCCGGATTTCAATAATGGAGTTTATTTATTGATTATCAGTCAGCAATCTGAAATAATTGGTTCGCAAAAACTTATAATTAGCAGATAGTTTATATTGCTTATTGATAAATAGTTGATAAATGGAACAAGTAAAAAATGTCGGACTTCATTATTTGTTTATTTATTCATAAATTCTTTGTCAGTATTAACTTTTAAATGCTGATATTTATCATTTGTTATAGTAGAATGGGTATTATTTCAGATATTTGAAATAAATTATTTTTTTTTGGCTCCCAATTTTACGTATGGTTAGTATTGAATTATGATGAATTTTTTGAAAAAATTAAAGGTTGAAGCAATTGTTATTTTTGGTGATGCTTAGTACAATTCATTTTAAAACGCTATCAACTTAATTAAAACTTTCTACTTTTGTAGTTCTTATTCAAAATGTCAAAATATACACCAAAGGCAATACTAAAATATGGAATCTACCAAAACAAGCATTAAATATATTGACATCGAAAAGATTATTATTGAAAGCAAGTCTGGGGTATTAAAGAAACTTCCAATTTTCATCATAAAACTAATTAAGAAGATTATCAGGCAAGATGATATAAACCAAATACTTAATAAATATGAGGAAAACAAAGGTGTTGAATTTCTCGATAAAGTAATCGAAGAGCTAAATATTCGCATCTTTGTTGAGGGAAAAGAAAATCTACCTGAAAACGGAAAATGTTTTTTTGCAGCCAATCATCCATTTGGTATTGTTGACGGACTCGTACTCACGCACACCGTAGCTCAGAAATATGGCACCTTAAAAGCCATTGCCAACGATGCTTTTATGTTTATTCCGCAAATGCACCCTTTGGTTGCAGCAGTTAATGTTTTTGGCCGTTCGCCACGCGAATATATGCAAGGCCTGGACGAAACTTATAATTCAGATACTCCAATAACTCATTTTCCGGCCGGATTGGTTTCCAGAGTTTTTAGTGGAAAGATTCAGGATTCAATTTGGCAAAAAAGCTTCATTACAAAAGCAATTTCGAGCGAAAGGGATATTGTTCCATTCTATTTTTATGGTCGAAATTCGATTTTGTTTTATTCAATTTACTTGGTTCGTAAACTATTTGGGATTAAACTAAATATTGAATTGGCCCTTTTGCCTCACGAAATGTTTAACAAGCGCAACAAAACCATAAAAGTAAAAATTGGCAAACCTATTTCTTACCAAAGTTTTGATAAGACATTTACTCATTTGGAATGGGCACAAAAAGTCAAAATGCAGGTTTATGAATTAGGCAAAAAATAATTCAAGACAATTTAAGTTTCGATAAAAGATTAAATCGCTGAATTAAAAGTGTTTCCTTGATTAAAATCTCCGGTCTTTAATCCTTTATAAAACCACGTTCTTCTTTGCTCTGAAGTGCCATGGGTAAATGAATCAGGAACAACATATCCTTGCGTTTTTTTCTGAATAAGATCATCTCCAACGGCATTGGCGGCATTCATAGCCTCATCAATATCGCCTTCTTCCAATATATTCATCATTTCATCGGCATGATTGGCCCATAATCCGGCATAAAAATCCGCCTGCAACTCCAATCGGACAGAAAGTCTATTGTATTCTTCTTCGCTCATATTTCTTCTGGCCTGATGTATTTTATCCATTAAACCTAATAATTTTTGAACGTGATGGCCAACTTCGTGAGCAACAATGTAAGCCATAGCAAAGTCACCGGGTGCATTTAATCGTCTTTGTAGGTCTTCCAGAAAAGTTAAATCGATATAAATTTTCTCATCTGCCGGACAATAAAATGGACCGGTAGCTGAACTTGAAAAACCACAGGCCGACTGAACCTGAGAGCGAAATAAAACCAGAGTGGGTTCTCTGTATTCCATTCCCATGCTTCTAAACTGCCGGGTCCAAACTTCTTCTGTATCGGCCAGAACTACCGAAACAAATTCAGCCAATTCATCCTCATGGGCTGTGGTGGCTACTGTTTCACTTGTTTGCATCTGGCCATTATCCAATAAACCGATAAATTCCATTGGATTTCCACCCAAAAGCCAGATTATTAGTATTATAACTATTGTTCCGATTCCACCGCCTTTTATGGCTCTTTTAGATGACATTCCTCTTCGGTCATCCACATTTGTACTTGATCTTCTTCCTTTCCAACGCATATTTGTCGAATTAAAAATAGGTTTTAAATTATTCCGGAATGCTTAAATCAGTAAACTTAGTTTCTAAGCCCGGCCATGTAATATTCATTTTCTCTAAAGTTGATAAAACAATTGACGAAACCAATGACAGTTTCTGTAAATTTTTATCGGCCGGAATTATATGCCAAGGTACTGTATTGCATTTGTTTAGTACGTTTTCGTAGACTTGTTGATACTGGTCAAATTTTTTCCTCGTTTCCCAGTCACCATCGTTGTGCTTCCAATATTTCTCCGGGTTTAGCAGTCTTTCTCTCAGCCTCTTTTCTTGTTCTTCAAAAGAGACATTAAGAAAGAATTTAAGTATCGTAGTTCCATTATGTTGCACCAATTCTTCAAACTGATTGATAAGCTGATAACGCTCTTCTACTTTTTCTTTTGGAATGAATCCTTCAACCGTTGGGACTAAAATATCTTCATAATGAGAGCGAATAAAAACCTGAACACAACCTTTTGCCGGTGTATGTTGATGCACGCGCCACAAAAAATCGTGTGCGTATTCATCCGGTGTTGGTTTTTTGAAACTTTTCACCGAAATAGAGATAGGATTTCCGTATTTAAAAAGTTTGCCAACAAGTCCATCTTTACCTGATGCATCCGTTCCTTGAAAAATGAGCAAAAGACTTTTTTCTTTTTGGGCAAACATTTGGTATTGCAGTTCACCAATTCTTTTCAAGATATCTTTTACTTCCTGCTTTTTACCTTCTTTTTCCCAGTCGGGAATTCTTGTCGCTTGGTCTTTTAGAGCTATCATAATTTTACTAAGTATAATCAAACCTACATGAAATTTTGTAATTACGCAAGAACTCATTAAAAAACTTCCTTGAGATGTCTTTTTTCAGATTTATTCAACTTTGTTTTTCAGAGTAAAAACAGAAAAATTACAGCGGTTTAAAAATTATCAAACAGAAGTGGTTTCAGACTTTCTTGTACCAATTCTTTTTTAAATTTGTAAAAACATTCATTCAATGAATTCGCTTTATCCATTAAAATTTGAACCCATTTTTAAAGCTAAAATTTGGGGCGGACAAAAAATAAAAACAATTCTAAATCAGGATTTTGGCGATTTGCCAAATTGTGGCGAGCTCTGGGCCTTATCCGGTTATCCCGGTGCAGAAAGTATTGTTTCCAATGGCTTTTTGGCAGGAAATGATTTAAATGAATTGGTAGAGGTGTACATGGATGAATTGGTTGGCGAAGAAAATCATGCGGTTTACGGAAATGTTTTTCCTTTATTAATAAAAATCTTAGACGCAAATGACTGGCTTTCCATTCAGGTTCATCCGGATGACGAGCTCGCTCGAAAGAGAAATCTGGATGGAGGAAAAACTGAAATGTGGTATATTATGCAGGCTGACAGAGATGCCCAATTAATTGCCGGATTTAATCAAAAAGTTAATCAGAAACTTTATCTCCAAAAGATTGAAGAAAAACAACTGCCCGAAATCATGAATTTTGAAAAGGTACACGAAGGTGATGTTTATTATATGCCTGCAGGAAGAGTACATGCTTTGGGCCCTGGAATTTTACTGGCCGAAATTCAACAAACAAGTGATACTACTTATAGAATTTATGATTGGGAAAGAAAGGACGAACAAGGCAAAGGCCGGGAATTGCATTTAGTTGATGCAATGGCTGCAATTGATTTTGAATTGGCAGAGACGTATAAAAATAATTATCCCAGAAAAAAGAATGAAACCGTATCATTGGTAAAAAGCAAATTTTTTACTACCAATTTATTGGATTTGGATGTTTCGATAAGTAAAGATTATACCGAACTCGATTCGTTTGTAATTTTTCTTTGTATTGAGGGATCGTTTGAACTTAATGATGAATTACACGAAACTGTAAACGCCACTGCGGGTGATGCTATATTAATTCCGGCATGTATAAATCGTGTTCATTTAAAACCTGCTGAGTCAGCTAAAGTTTTGGAAGTCTTTATCTTACCTTCTGAAAAGGATTGAAATTATTTATTTAGACTGAGCAGGCGTTTAAGCTTTATAGAAAGAACATCTGCATTTACCGGCTTTTTAATATACTCAACAGCACCTAATTCCAATCCTTTAAATTCAAAGCTTTCATCTTCAATGGAAGTCATAAAAATTAACGGAATCTGGATTTCGTTTTCGTTCATATATTCCAATAATTGAAATCCATCGAACTTTGGCATATTTATATCGCTCAATACTATGTCGAATTTAGTTTTTGCAATTTCCATTAGTGCACTTACTCCATTGTCGGCTACACTTACTCTGTAGTTTAGGTTTCGAAGTAAATTAGTGACAATTTTCTGATTAATCAGGTCGTCTTCAACCAATAAAATATTTCCGTTTTTCTTCGAAAAATCATACAACTTGCTTTCAGGAATCATTTTCGAAAATAACTCGTCCAAATCTACCCACATGCATGAAGAAGCAGTATCTGACATAGCATACGGAATTATTACCTTCTTGTTGTTAATGATTGCTCCACATGAATATACAACATTGGGGACGTAGCCTTCTCGTTCAGTGTCATTGGGTACTAATAAGGGTTGTTCCAGGCGGCCAATTACAATGGATGGATCTTCTAAATCCAGAAGAATGGCGCCAAGAGAATATTGTCTCATAGTACCTACGCCATGAGTTAACAATAGCCAGCCCCGGTCGGTTTCAATTGGAGAACCACTGTTACCAATTTGAACACATTCCCATGCATATTTTGGTTCTTGCAGCAATTTGGCTTCTCTCCAAACATTAATTTCATCAGAATACATGATGTAGTTGTTGATGCCGTCATTGCGTGAAATCATTGCATATTTCCCGTTAATTTTTCTTGGGAAAAGTGCCATGCCTTTATTCTGTGCTTTTTCGCCATATAAAGGCATAAACTTAAATTTATAAAAATCTTTTGTCTCAATCAAAGTGGGCAAAATTGTATATCCATTGTAGGCGGTATAGGTTGCATAATAAACGATTTCGCCATTATCGTGCTCGAATTTCACAAAGCGTGCATCTTCAATTCCGTTGCTTTCTGCGGCAGAAATAGGGAAGATAACTCTATCGCCAATGGCAGTGTCTAACGAAAATGTAATTTCATGATTTGTACTTGCAAGCCAGGTAAGTGAATCCAGAATATTTAAGTTGGTTGGCGTTAGCTTAAGTTTTTCCTTTGCTTGCGAAACTGCTTGCTTGAGTTGATTGAAATCAAAATTATCATTGAGATTATCCATTACAGAATCGATAACTGTTTTTTTATCGATATCCATTTCGTTTAGTTTATGAATAAATTCTGATTTGGAATAGATGGTGTTTTGAATAATTTCTGCCTCATCAACCAGTCGGCTTGATGTTTGAAACACAATATTTCCATCAGGATTTACGATACCTCCTCTAAAAACAATCGATGAAATATGGCCTTCGCCTGTAGCCCTAAAACTAACAATTATTCGTTTTTGTCCTTCCATTAAGTTGCTTTGATCCGGGTCTTCAACCATGGATGGATTAAAAAATGCTGCAGATTCAATGGAATATTCATTTGAAAAAAATGATCCAATCAGCAAGCGTTTAAATTCAGGCAATTCATCGGGATTGTAGCCTAATTGCTCAACAAAATGCCGGACATGATTAAAATGTTTACTAAATATTCTAGAAATATTCCTGTGTCTGTCAGAGAAATTTCTAAGCGTTTGATTGAGCGTCTGTTTTGCCTGATTATCGTCAATCTCTATCACTTTTTTAATGATGTTTTTTACCCTGCTTTCTGGTCCGGGAAAAAAGAATCGAGCAATTACACGCTTTGGGTCAGGTTGAAAAATAACGCCTAATCGATGAACATTGATTGCCATAAGCAAAAATTTTCTAAAGTTGAGTAATTAATTAAGTCAATTGGTTAGCAATTTACAAAAAAAGAGAATTACCAGCCATATAACATGCAAATTATTATAACTCAATACGTAAAAGCTCTTTTAATCCGCTATAATTTACAAAAAACGCTCCACCTTTAATCAGTTTGGACTTGTCTGCTTCAGTTATTGCATTTGCATTGGCTATACCTACACTTGCAAAATTGACGATAGCCTGATGTTTTGCGGCATGTTCCCTGATTTGTTTTATTTGAAAATTACTTGGCAAATCACCAACCAGTGGATATACATCCGTTTGAACAACAATAAAGTAAAGCTGCTCATTTTTTTGTGCAATTATCTGTGGAAAGATTTCCAAATCAGGCTCAACTGATAAAACTTTAAAGTCGTTTTGAAGAAGTTCGCGATATACATAACGTAATCCAAAAAAATGTATTTCCTCTTTGTTCATGTTCTTTATAGTAGTGCGACAAAATTAATAATTTGCTGCATGTACCCTAAAAATCAATAGCAAATCAAGTAATTCTAATTATTTAAAAAGCTGACTCAAGCTTGTTTTTTTTCAAAACTCAGAAATTTGGCGGCTGTTTATTTACTAACAAAAATTAATTAAAAGCACTTTTTTCCTTTACCTTTGCACATTGAATTTTTATGAAAGTTAAAAAAATGGATCTAAATTTTGAAAAGAATCAATTATTCAGTGAGTTTCCATCGGTTACTAATGAGGAATGGGAAAATCAGTTAGTTAAGGATTTAAAAGGAGCTGACTACGAAAAAACCTTATTCTCAAATTCAAAGGAAGGCATACGGATACGACCCTATTATAGGCTCGAAGATTTGAAAAACTTTCAATTATCAGCTAATTTGCCTGGTGAACTTCCCTTTTTGAGAGGAAATAGAAGCAATAATACCTGGTTAATCCGGCAAGACATTCTTGTCGAAAATGTTGAAAATACGAATAAAAAAGCCATCGAATTACTCAAAAAAGGAGTAAATTCCATTGGGTTTCTTTTTTCAGATAAATTTCAACCTACAGTTAATGATATTGAGCTGTTAATGGAAAACATTCATGCAGAGGAGGTTGAAATAAATTTTATGTGCGGGCCTGCTTCACACAAGGTGGTTGCCATCATTGAAGAATTGGTTGCAAAATATAATCGCGATGAAAATAAAATTTTTGGTTCTGTGGATTTTGATCCTTTTATGTCATTTGCATTTAAAGGGAAATTTTGCCAGACCGAAGATTATGCATTTGTTCACGCCAAACAAATGGTTTATGCCGCAAAATCAATGCCTAACTTTAGAGTGCTTGCAGTTCATGGCTATAATTTCCGAAATGCCGGTGCTAATATTGTTCAGGAACTGGCATTTTCAATTTCGCAGGGAGTAGAATATATCTTTCGTTTGCAAGAATTAGGATTATCTGCCGGAAAAATTGCAAGCCGAATAAAATTTAATTTTGGAATAGGGTCAAATTATTTTATGGAAATAGCCAAACTTAGGGCAGCACGCTATCTTTGGTCAAAAGCATTAATGGCTTTTGATTTAGAGTCGGATGAATCCATGAAAATGAATATCCATTCTGCATCAACATCTTGGAATAAAAGTGTTTACGACCCCTATGTTAACATTCTTCGAACAACCACCGAAGGCATGTCAGCCATTCTTGGCGGTACAGATAGCCTTAGTCTTTCGCCATTTAATATGACTTACCAAAAACCCAATGAATTCTCTGAAAGAATTGCAAGAAATCAGCAATTGCTTTTCAAGGAAGAGAGCTTTTTAGATAAAGTGCAAGATCCGGCCGGTGGTTCCTATTTTATTGAAAGTTTGACTAATTCTTTGGTAAATGCTGCCTGGGATTTGTTTTTAAAAATAGATGAAAAAGGAGGCATGAGTGAAGCTCTGCGGCAAGGATTTATTCAGGAATTGGTTGAAAACGAAGCTAAAAAAAGTAAAGCTGATTTAAGTTTTAGAAAAGAAATACTTTTAGGTGTTAATCAATATCCAAATTTCAACGAAAGCATTAATGAAATGCTTAATCCTGATGTTTTTGAAGATCTAAACCTTTCAACTGCCAAACCTGAAATAAAAATACTTAAACAATCTAGAATTAGTCAGGAAATTGAAAAAATAAGACACAAAACAGATTTATACTCACAAGAACACCAAAGACCAAAAGCATTTATGCTTCCACTTGGAAATAAAACCATGCGAAAAATACGTTCGCAGTTTGCATGCAATTACTTTGCTTGTGGTGGTTTTGAGGTTGAAGATAATAATGGATTTGAACTTGTGGAAGAAGGTATTCAAGCTGCTATAAACTCTAAAGCTGATATTATTGTTTTATGCTCCAGCGATAATGAATATCCCGGTTTTGCCGAACAGGTTATTGATAAGCTAAAACATCATGCAATTATAATTATTGCCGGTTATCCAAAAAATTTAATCGAAGAGATAATTGCAGCCGGAATAAATCGATTTATTCATTTAGGATCAAATATTGTTGAAGATTTGAAGAATTTTCAAATAGAACTTGGTATAGAATAATGCTGTCATTTTTCAGTAAAGAATAGTATTTTGACTTATAAAATTAAGAAATAGTATGAAACCGGATTTTAGCAAAATAGATATAAATAAGACAATTACAACAAAAAGCTCCAACTTTGAGCTTGACCAAAACATATGGGAAACCGCCGAAGGAATTGATGTTAAATCAGTCTATACACCGGATGATTTAAAGAAAATTAAACATTTGGACTTTGCCGCTGGAATTCCGCCGTTCTTGAGAGGTCCATATTCACCGATGTATGTAACACGGCCTTGGACAATCAGACAATATGCCGGATTTTCAACTGCTGAGGAATCCAACGCTTTTTATCGAAGAAATCTTGCTGCAGGTCAAAAAGGTTTATCTATAGCTTTCGATTTGGCCACTCACCGCGGTTATGATTCGGATCATCAAAGAGTGGAAGGCGATGTTGGAAAAGCTGGTGTAGCTGTAGATTCAATCTTAGACATGGAAATTCTTTTCGATCAAATTCCATTGGATAAAATGTCGGTTTCAATGACCATGAACGGTGCTGTTTTGCCTGTTCTGGCTTTTTATATTGTTGCCGGTTTGGAGCAGGGCGTAAAACTAGAAGAATTAAGCGGAACTATCCAAAATGATATATTGAAGGAGTTTATGGTTCGCAATACCTATATTTATCCGCCATTGCCAAGCATGAAAATCATTGCCGATATTTTTGAATATACATCGAAAAACATGCCCAAATTCAATTCAATATCAATATCCGGTTATCATATGCAGGAGGCCGGAGCTACAGCTGATATTGAATTGGCTTTTACTTTGGCCGATGGACTGGAATATTTAAAAGCCGGTATCGATGCAGGAATGGATATTGACACATTTGCGCCCAGATTATCGTTCTTTTGGGGAGTTGGAATGAATCATTTTATGGAAATTGCAAAAATGCGTGCTGCACGTATGCTTTGGGCAAAAATTGTCAA
>JAZDJM010000396.1:0-5123 GCA_043804305.1 Bacteroidota bacterium | reverse complement strand
TGCGGTATCATAAATCCGCTGTTGAGCCCAGGTTCATTGATTAAAAACGATGGAAGATTTCTTTTACCGGAAATCAGCTGATAGATTCTGCGTTCAGAAATATTTCCCAGTTCAGCCAGTGCAATACTCAAAAAATCGAGTGCAATGGCCAGCGGTTGACCGTGAAAGTTTCCGGCAGAAATGATTAAATCATCTTCAGGAAAAATATTTGGATTATCGGTGGCCGAATTCATTTCAGTTTCAAACACTTTTTGAACATAATCCAAAGCATCTTTAGTTGCACCGTGTACTTGCGGAATGCATCTGAAAGAATACGGATCTTGTACATGTACTTTTTTTTGCTTTATTATTTGGCTTCCGTTTAGAATTTCAGAAATGTTTTTAGCCGTTTCAATTTGCCCTTTATGCGGCCTTATTTCATGCACTTTTGGGTGGAAAGGCTCAATACGTCCATCAAAGGCATCGAGTGAAACAGCGCCCACGAAATCGGCCAAAAAACTGTATTTTTTTGCTTCCATCATTAAATAAACTCCATAAGCGGTCATAAACTGTGTTCCGTTTAATAAAGCCAAGCCTTCTTTTGATTGAAGCACAATTTCAGTCCAGCCGAATTTTTTATTGATAATATCAGCCTCGTAGAGTTCGCCTTCAAAATAGACTTTTCCCATACCGATTAGCGGAAGAGATAAATGCGCCAAAGGCGAAAGATCGCCGCTTGCCCCAAGGCTTCCTTGCTGAAAAATTTGAGGAAGAATATCGTGATTATAAAAATCGATTAAGCGCTCTATTGTTTGTAATTGCAAGCCAGAATTGCCATAAGCTAAAGATTGAACTTTAAGAAACAGCATCAGTTTAACAACAATTAGAGGAACTTCATCACCGGTTCCGCAGGCATGCGACATAACCAAGTTTTTTTGAAGCGTTCTCAAGTCTTCTTTTGAAATTGAACGGTCGTAAAGAGATCCGAAACCGGTATTTATGCCATAAATAGGTTCGTTGGTTTCGCTTATTTTTGAATCTAAATATTCACGGCAATTCGTAATTCTTTGAATGGATTCTGCTGATAAAGCAATTTGGTAATTATCGTGAAGAATCGTATTAAGAGTGCTGATAGATAAGGTTTTATCTGAAATATAGTGAATGTTCATAAGCTGATTTTTGTCATGCAAAAGTACAAATTGATGTGAATATATTCACAATTTTAATTGGTTCAAATAAAAAAGGGAAGCCTGAACTTCCCCATAAATTATGATTTTTGAAATATTCTTTTAAAAAGTGACCCTTTTTCATATTCACTGTCTTCTGCATAACCGTATCCGTAGCCATAACCATAGCCATAACCGTAGCCGTAACCATACACATTTTTTGATAAGTGAACATCGTTTATTAAAATGTTAAGATTAGGAATCTGTCTATTCTCAATGTCTTTGATTATGGTGGCAAAAACTTTTTTATGGGTAAAGTTTTGACGGACAATAAATAGGTTTACATCTGCAAATTTCATCAATAAAAAAGCATCAGTAACTAGTCCCACTGGCGGTGTATCAATGATAATGTAATCATAGATTTCTTTTATTTTCGAGAAAAGTTCAGTTGTTTTACCCGAAGTAATAAGTTCTGCTGGATTTGGAGGAACAGGCCCGCCCATAATAATGTCGAGATTTTCTATAGAAGACGGCTGAATAATTTCTTCAAGCGAATTTTTATTGATTAAATATGAAGTAATTCCAACGGTATTGGTTAATTTAAAATCCTGATAAATTTTAGGCTTTCTTAAATCGAAACCCATTAAAAGAACTTTCTTACCATATAAAGCATAAATACTGGCTAAGTTTATGGAAGTAAAAGTTTTACCTGCCGAAGCCACATCAGAAGTTACTAAAATAACTTGCTGCTCTTTTCCGTAAGTAAGGTATTGCAGGTTTGTTCTAATTGAACGGTAAGATTCAGCAATGGATGATTTTGGTGATGTTGCAACAACGATTTGGGTTTCTTTGCTGCTGTGAATAGTATGTCCGATAATAGGAATGTTAGTTATCGATTCTACATCTTTTCGATCGAGAATTTTATCGTTCAGCATATCTCGTGCAAAAATATAACCTACCGGAATCAGTCCGCCCAAAAATAAGGCAATCAAATAGCTTAGCGATTTTTTGGGATAGATAGGTGCACCGACAGCTTCAATTCTTGCTACATCAACTATCTCATTATTAGGTTGGTTTGATACTGCCGTGATTTGAGCCTCAGAACGTTTTTCGAGTAAAAACTCATACATGGTATTACTCAGTTTAAAATTACGCTCCATATTGAAGAGCATACGCTGTGTAAGTGGCAGTTTGTTAATCTCTTTGGTAATTACTGCAATTCGTTCGTCAATATCTTTAATAGAAATCTTTGATGTCGAAATAATATTATCAATATTTTCGAGCATAGCCCTTTTCTGATTGTTTATTTTGATATCAATTTGAATAACCGCCGGGTTTTTTTCGGTTGTTCTGTACAATAATGCCAATCTTTCTGCATATAAATCGCTTAATGAGGTAACGAAGCCGGTGATTACCTGATCGTTGATTCCCATTGCGGTTGGCACAATTATATCGTCAATATCATTTTGAGCCTTTAAAATATAATCGCGCAAATTGCGGTAATACTTATCACTTAAAATAAGCTCAGCTTTCTTTCCGGTCAGCTCTTTCATATATTCGAAAGTCTGCTCAGTTTGATAATCCAGGTTCATCACCTCATTATTGGCTCTGAAATCCTGTAAACTTTGCTGAGCAGAATCTAAATTCAAACTTAAGCTTGAAAGCTGATTGTCGATAAACTCTATGGTTTTGAGCGAAATAATATTTTTCTTGCCCAAATCGTTAGCTAAATAAACTTCGGTTAGTTTATTTAAGAAGTCAACCGATTTCTCTACATTATTTCCTTTTAATTTGATTTCAAGTATGGAGGCTTCGCGATTAATCGGAGCTATTTCAAATTGTTTATATCGATAAACCAAATCGTTATAGCTATTAAATACAAATGAAAAGTTCTTATCAATATGCGATTCGGCATGAAATTTAATTGTGGGTTCAATGCTGAATTTATAATTATCAGCTACCAGTGTTTCACCAAAAAAATGTTCACCTTCTAATTTAAACTTTTCTATAAATCCGCCTTCTGCTAATTTCGATTCGTTATAATTATAGAGTCTAATTTCTTCACCTTCAGCACTAATGGTGAAGGATGTAGGCGAAATGATTTTTATTTTAAACTCAAGGTTTATCGGTTGGGCATGCTTTTTATCAAAAGAAACTTTAAATGGAGATTGTTTATATAATTCTTTGGTAATAAAATTTTCTTCATGAAAATAAGAAACCTCAAAAGGCAGTTCATGGATGGTTTGATTGGTTAAATGATATGACCTTAGTTTTCCAATTTCATTTTCGAGATTTTGCATGGTGTTTCCAAAACCAAGACCTAAGAGCTCTTGCGGATCGGCCATTTTTTGGTTTTCTTCGATTAAAACAGTGGTCGTTATCTGGTATATCGGCTTAGTGTATTTGTTGTATAAAAAAGCGATGATGAGCGCAATAAATATGGTTAACACAAAGAAATACCAATGCCTGTAAAACTTAAAAAATAAAGCTTTAAAATCAATGGTTTCTTCCTGGTAAAAATCCTGCGATTTAAAATTCTCGTTCACGGTTAAGGGGATTTAATTATTTAATATAGCTTAAAATTAAGATAACGCTCGAAATTGTAGCGAAAAGGAGTGTGTATGGAAATGATGCAAATCCAAATTGTTTTGCCGACATAGGCGCCACATAGATAATATCATTGGGCTTTAAGAAAAAATAAGGCGATTCCAGAACACTTTCCTTTGTTAGATCAATCAATACCATTTCGCGGCCGGTATTGGTTAATCGCATTAATTTTATGGCTTTTTTATTGCCATACTCCGACATATCACCGGCTAAAGCAATTGCTTCTAAAATATTTAATTTATCCTGATAAATTTTGAATTCGCCCGGTCTTTTAACTTCACCTAAAATTGTAACATTAAAATTAACCAGTTTTACTACAACTGTAGTTTCTTTAATGTACACATCAACAGCAGTTTGTATTTTGTCTATAGCCTCATGTTGAGTTAAACCCACCAGTTTTATTTTGCCGATTAGCGGAAAATTTATTTCTCCGTTTGAGTCGATAGTATAACTGTTTAAATAGATTCCGGCATCATTTTGAGTGGCTTGATTGCTATTTCTGGAATTTGGGTTAAATATCTCATTGGATTGTTCATCTAGGCTCTTGATGTTTATATAAGCATTATCGCCATAATTAAAACGATAATCTTCGTAGGGAGCGTGTGTAAACTCGGATTTATTGGTTTTACTGTTTTCCGGTTGCAAAAGGATAATCTCTTTTTGAGGAATACAAGATGAAAAAAACATGGCTAAGCCAAAAACGATGGCTGATGTTTTTAAAAATGAATAAAATACTCTTACCATATTGAATTTGTATTTTGGCGTTTATTTAATTGTTAAGGAAATGTTTTCTAAGCTGAATATATTTTTTTAATACCTTGTTTTTTCTATTGATGAACATTAGAAATACACTGGCTAAAATAAGCTAATTAACGAATGCAAAAATAATTTTTTTTCAGTTAATCGCAAAAATGTTTACGTAAATAGTCTTATTCAGATTGATTTAGAAAAGTTCTGCTATTATTTTCATTTTTTTTTGTATTTTCGAAAAGCCAAGTTTTCTCAAATATTATTACCATGGAACGCAAATGCAAGTATTGTTTTGAGGCTATAAAAGGCCGGACAGATAAAAAATTCTGCTCAGATCAGTGCCGAAATGCATTTAATAATGAAAAAAATGCAGGCTCAGAAAATCATCTCCGCAAGATAAATGCAATACTGAAAAAGAATAGAAAGATTCTCGAAAACCTTAGCGGTGGCATTAATAAGAAGATTGTCAGTGTTATTTCATTACTAAATGCCGGCTTCAATTATGGATATTTCACCTCCAATTATACAACTAAAAAAGGCCATGTTTATATCTTTTGTTACGAATATGGATATCTAAAACTTGGGGATGACAAAGTAATGATTGTTAAACAAAATAATTTG
>JAZDJM010000395.1:0-3320 GCA_043804305.1 Bacteroidota bacterium | reverse complement strand
GTAATTGGCGGCGTTTGCTCCGGTTTGGGCGATTATTTTAATATCGACAAAGTGATTATCCGTTTGATTTGGGTATTTTCAATTATTTTTGCAGGCTTTGGCTTGCTTGCCTATTTAATTGCATGGATAGCAATCCCTTCTGACAATTCAATCTAAAAAACCCGATCAGATAAACGAGGAATTTATACGTTTATAAATTAATATCTTTGTTTTTTTAAAAAGATATTAAATATGTACATTTCATCCTCTTTTGATTCAGGAAATATTGAAATTGTTTCTGCCGAAAATCATCAAAATATAGAACTGAAAATACGCAAAGACAATAATTCAGACTTTTATCAGTGGTTTTATTTTCGCCTTCAGGACGTTAAAGGCCTTGATCTTAAAGTAAACATCCTTAATGCTTCTGAAGCTTCATATCCCGAAGGCTGGCATGATTATCAAGCAGTAATCTCTTACGATAGAATTACCTGGTTTAGAGTTCCAACTTCTTACAATGGCCAAAAACTTATTATCGAATTGATGGCAGAATACAATTCGGTATTCATTGCCTATTTCGCTCCATATTCCTACGAACAACATCTTAATCTATTGAGCTGGGCACAAATGTCGCCCAAGGTATTGCAAATAAATATAGGCCAGACTGTTCAGGGAAGAGATTTGGATTTGCTTATTATTGGTGACGAAGAAGATGAAAACAAGAAGAGAATCTGGATAATTGCCCGTCAGCATCCCGGCGAAAGTATGGCCGAATGGTTTATTGAAGGTTTTCTAAATCGTTTGCTCGATGACCATGATCCGGTATCCTTAAAACTATTGCAGAAAGCTGTTTTTTATGTTGTTCCAAACGTAAACCCCGACGGTTCGATTCTTGGAAATCACAGAACCAATGCAGCGGGAACAAACTTAAACAGAGAATGGGCAAATCCGGATCCGGAGAAAGCACCCGAAGTTTATCATATTTTAAATACTATGGAATTAACGGGCGTTGATTTGAATTTAGATATTCACGGAGATGAAGGCCTTGCTTATAATTTTATTTCGTCCATTGAAGGAATTCCGTCATACGATGCTCATTTAAAAATGCTTGATGAAACTTTTTCAAAAAGTTGGGAAAGAATCAGCCCCGATTTTCAAACCAAACAAGGATATCCAAAAAATGAAGCCGGAAAAGCAAACCTGAATATATGCGCAAAAGCCATTGGCGAGAAATTTAAATGCCTGTCGCTGACCATCGAAATGCCATTCAAAGATAATATGGATTTACCTAATGAAATTTTTGGCTGGTCGCCACAAAGATCAATGGCTCTTGGGGCTTCTGTTTTAAATCCAATAGTAGAAATTGTAGACGATTTAAGGAAATCATAATGAATGTTGAAGCTTTTTATAATTCAATAAGTAGCGAATATACGGAAATGCTAAATCGCTTAGTGCCTCGCTATACTGAAATGCTCTGGATGATATCCGCTTATATTCCAAAAGATTTAAAACCTAAAAGAATTGTAGATTTAGGAAGCGGAACAGGAAATTTAACGGAAGTAATTGCTAATCAGTTTCCCTATTCTAAAATATTTGCAGTTGATCTTTCGGATTCTATTTTAAAGGAAGCTTCAAAACGATTAAATAAATTTACGAACATCAGCTACCTGAACGAAGATTTTAGTCGAATTGCATTTGAGCCTGAATCGGTTGATTTAGTGGTTTCTAGCATTGCGCTGCATCACCTTGATGATATCCAAAAAGTTGAATTGCTAAAAAAGATTTATTCATGGCTTTCTCCACAAGGAGTTTTAATTTTTGGCGATCAGTTTTCAGGCAGTACAGAACAGCATTATAAACAACATCTGTCTAATTGGAAGCAAATTTCTGACACTAACAAAATTCCTGATTCTGAATGGCTGATGTGGATGGATCACCAAAAGAAACACGACTACCACACTACGGTTGAGAATTATTTCGATTGGTGCAAACAAATTGGTTTCAAAAAAAGTGATGTGGTTTGGCGTTATTTATTATGGACCGTTTTTATTTCACATAAATAATAAGCGGCAACTAAAATTGATATTGTACATTTAAATTAAAGCACTATCTTTAAAGATTGAAATTATTTTAAACCCTAAAATTTGAATAATATGAAGAAAAATGTTGGTGTTTGCGACAAGGTTATCCGTGTTGTTCTTGCAATTATTATTGGATTACTTTATTACTTCGGAGTAATTTCCGGAACTTGGGGAATTGTACTTCTGGTTTTGGCCATTGTCTTTTTATTTACAGGATTACTCAATTTCTGTGGGCTTTATTCACTGTTTGGAATTAATACCTGTAAAAAGAAAGAGGATAAATAAAAATAAAAAACTCCGGAGAAATTCTTCGGAGTTTTTTAGTCAATTGAGTGAAATTACTCACATTTTGAGTATCCGCAGTGTTTACAAGTTAAGCAGCCTTCTTTATAAATAAGCCCATCATCCACTTTGCATTCCGGGCATTTGTTAATCTTGGCTTTAGTTCCATCCGGAATGTATCTTTTTAAAGAACGAACTACTCCGTTTTTCCATGTGTTAATGCTGTCGGTATCAAAATTTAAGTTCGATATTAATTCAACCGCCTGATATAAGGGCATTCCATGTCGTAATATCCCTGAAATAAGTTTGGCATAATTCCAGAAAGTTTTATCAAAAGTACGCGATAAACCTTCGGAAGTTACTTTATATCCTTGTTTATCAAGAAATTGAAAATCGTAACGGGCATTTTCGCCTTCTATTTTATTTCTTATTACTGCTCCTTTTTCTACCCAAAGAGGCAAATAAAAATCGTCGGCTTTTCCGGTAAAAACTTCGTAAGGTTTTCCTTCAAAAAGACCTACAACGGCAATCCATTTTTCGTAATCGTTTTGAAAACGGATTACATCGGCTTCAAGTTTCTTGGGTCGCACAGGCGCCTGAGTTTCGCGGAATGCGGTCTCATTTCTTTCGTCTTCAGTATTGCTCACTAAAACGCCCGAGCGTGAACCGTCGCGATAAATGGTCATTCCTTTGCATCCTGTTTCCCATGCTGTTTTATATACTTTACTTACCAGTTCTTCGGTGGCATCGGCGGGTAAGTTAACGGTAACTGAAATGGAATGATCGACCCATTTCTGAATTTCACCCTGCATTTTTACTTTGCTTATCCAATCGATATGGTTTGAAGTGGCCTTGTGATAAGGCGATTTTGCAACCAACGCATTTAATTGCTTATCAGAATAGCTTCTAACTTCTTCTTCATTATATCCGTTAATTTTTAACCAATCGATAAATTTAGGATGAAATACATTGTATTCT
>JAZDJM010000394.1:0-16682 GCA_043804305.1 Bacteroidota bacterium | reverse complement strand
ATCAATTTCCATTAAAAAACTTCCTTATAAATTCAGGTAGGGTTTGCGGTTGAAGATAAACCACAATAGAGCCGATAGCCAGTAAAATTATCCCCATAAAGAAGAAAAAAACAGCCAATATGTTTTTCTTCTTTATCAGATTATGTATTGCAAAAGCTATTGCAAAAATTCCAATTACAAATAAAGTTAGTATCATCCTCGTAAAAAAACTAATTGATTATTTTTGCTTTCCGCTTCGCTAAAATAGTAACCTTCTGAATTGAAAAGCTTTAATTCGTCGGGTTTTTGAATTTCATGATCAATAATAAAACGGCTCATTAAACCTCTGGCTTTTTTGGCAAAAACACTGATGATTTTGTATTCGCCATGCGAAAAATCTTTAAAAACCGGACTGATGATTTCAGCCTTAATTTTTTTTGTGTTTATGGCTTTAAAGTATTCGTTAGAAGCAAGATTTATCAAAAAATTATTTTTCTGTGCTGCTAAAGCATCGTTAATATTTTTAGTGAGTTTTTCTCCCCAATACGCGTAAAGATTTCCAAAATTTTTGGTTTTCCACAGCGTTCCCATTTCAAGGCGATAAGGCTGAATTAAATCCAATGGCCTAAGCACACCATACAATCCGCTTAAAATGCGTAAATGTTCCTGTGCAAAAAGAAGATTTTTTTCGCTAAATGTCTCTACATTTAAACCTCTATACACTTCACCTTTAAAAGCAAAAACAGCTTGCTTAGCATTATTTTCATTAAATGGAATCGACCAATTTTGAAAGTGTTTAAAATTAAGTTGCGCCAGTTTTTGGCTAATCCCCATCAATTCTGATAATTCGGCCTCTTTGATTTGCTTTAACTTTTTGATTAGTTTTTCGGCTTCTGGCAAAAATGCGTTTTCAGAATGAATAGCAGTATTCGCCTTTTGCTTAAAATCAAGTGTTTTAGCCGGTGAAATTAGTAGTATCATTTTGCATGCATTCTTTTTTATCAAAATAAATTAAATTGCCATTTTAACGCCTGGAACAGTATTCAACCGATCATATAATTTTTTCATTATCATCTCGTTCATTACGCGGATATGGACAGTATAACTTGTATAATTTCCTTTTTCGCTTTCTTTATGCCGCCAATTTAGAAAACTGATGCCCAATTGAACAAAAACCTGCTCGAGCATCGCTTGATTGTCTGCATGACGGTGGTTAGCCAACATAATGATTTTCAAATCAAAATTGACCGGAAATTTTATTTTTTCATTGCTACTGAACGGATTTTTTTGAATCGTCATGGCTTTAAATATTCCTGATAATTATTTCTTTAAGCTATAATTTTATCAACCTCAGCCTGTATTTTAGCCCAACGTTCATCATTCATTTTTGCACCAATCACTTCAATAACGTTGCCTGCAAGTAAAGCGCCAATTTTTCCGGATTTTTCAAGATCTAAACCATTCATCAAACCAAATAGAAATCCTCCAGCATATAAATCTCCGGCACCGGTGGTGTCTTTGCTGTTTACATCAATGATGCCAATTTGATATTTTATGCCGTCTTTTTTGATGAGCGAGCCAAATTTACCAACTTTAACAACAGCAATATCCACACTTTCCGAAATGATATCCAATGCTTCTGAAGGTTCTTTTCTCCCTGTAAATGCACGTGCTTCTTCTTCGTTGGCAAACAAAATATCCACATATTTTTTGGCCATTTCCTGCAAAAAAGCAAGGTTTTCTTCAACCACATTATAACTGGCAAGGTCGAGCGAAACAAGGAGGTTTTCAGTTTTGGCCAGTTGCAAAGCTTTTTCAATCAAAGCATGATTTTGGACCAGATAGCCTTCAATATGCAAATAATCGTAGCCTGAAAAATGCTCAGGTTTTAAATCTTTGTCGGAAAGCTCGACCGAAGCACCCAAATAAGTGGCAAATGTGCGCTCCGAATCAGGGCTGATCAGAGCGATTGCCCTGCCACTTTCTGTATCACTTTCAATCAAAAATGGTTTTATTCCGCTGGCAATCATATCGTTCGAAAAGAATTCGCCAAAAGAATCCTTCCCCACTTTAGCAATAAATCCACAATTTGCACCCAGTTTTGCCAGGCCATTGATGGTATTTGCAGCCGAACCGCCTGCCGCCAAACTTGTTTTAAGATGTTTTGTTCCGGCAACCACCAAATCAGATTTTGCTTTATCAACCAATTGCATACTTCCTTTTGGTAAACCAAAATCAAGCAGTAAAGATTCGCTTTCTAACTGAGTCATTATATCGACTAAGGCATTACCCAGGCCAAGGATTTTTTTTTCTTTATTCATGTAGTGTCTTCATATTTCAGGCGTCAAAAGTACTCAAAAAATATCATGAGGGAAAATGAAAACTGATTATAACACGATAGATTAGCCTCTGAAATTAACTCATTTCCAATAATTAGAAACGATTGAGTTCATTTGATAATTAAAAAATTTGTTTACATTTGATTATTAAACCTCAAAAAATAAATGTATGAAGCTCTTTAAAAAAATTCTGATTGGACTGCTATTGCTTATCTTTATAGTAGCAATTGGTGCTTATTTCTTTATCAATCATCTGAGCAAGAAAGCGATACCTGATTATAATCAAACTGTTGAACTTCGTGGATTGACCGATGAAGTACAGGTATTTCGCGATTCGCTTGCTATTCCACATATTTATGCAAAAAACGAAGCAGATCTCTATCGTACCGTTGGGTTTGTAATGGCACAGGATAGAATGTGGCAAATGGATTTGCTCAGACGCGTTACCCAGGGAAGATTAGCCGAAATATTTGGAAAAGATCTGGTAAATACCGATTTATTTCTTCGTGCATTGCGCATTCCTGAAAAATCGGAAATGATGCTTGCAGATATTACCCCTGAGCAAAAACTTGCCCTCGAAGCCTATGCTGATGGAGTAAATCAATATTTGGAGCAATATGCCGATAAACTTCCACCTGAATTTAGCATATTGGGGTATAAACCAGAACCTTGGGAGGCCGCCAATTCGCTAAATGTTACCGGTTATATGGCCTGGGATTTGGCAGGTAGCGCTTACTCCGCCGAAATTACACTTTATAAAATCATTCAGGCCATCGGGATGGAAAAAGCCGAAGGCCTTGTTCCAAACATTGCCGAAAGAGGCGCAGTGGTTTATCCACACTTTACGGTAGATGCAGAATTATTGAAACTGAAAAACAGCTTAATGGCTGAAGCTCAAAATGTTGAAAAACTTGGTGTACAAATTTTTAACGGCAGTAACAATTGGGCAGTTAATGGAGACAAATCGGCCAGCGGAATGCCAATATTAGCCAACGATATGCATTTAGGGCTGAATGCACCCGGAATTTGGTATCAGATTCACGAAGTTATTGAAGGTAAGCATAATGTAACCGGCTTGGCTGTTCCCGGCCAGCCGTTTGTAGTTGGCGGCCATAATGAAAATATTGCCTGGGGAATGACTAACCTTTATGTTGATGATATCGATTTGTATCTGGAAACAATAAATCCCGACGACAGCACCCAATATTTATTTATGGGCGAATGGAAACCAATGGAAATTCGAAATGAACTGATTCGGATTAAAGGTGGCGATTCAACAATGAGAACAAATAAATTTACACATCGCGGCCCGATAGTATCCGGATTTAAAAAAATGAAACAAGCCATATCCATGCGCTGGATTGGCAATGATTACAGCAATGAAATGCGTGCAGTTTATATGCTAAATAAGGCTGCAAATTGGGACGAATTTAAAGATGCCATCCGTACTTTTAATTCGGTTAGTCAGAACTTTGTGTATGCAGATGCTGCCGGAAATATTGGACTTTATGCCGGCGCCGGAATCCCAATTCGTGCAGGAAAGAATTATTTAATTAAACCGGGTGAAACGGATGAATTCGATTGGACTTCACGCATTCCGTTTGAAGAACTGCCTCACAGCTTTAATCCGGAAAATAAAATGGTGTCATCGGCCAATAACAAAACAGTTGGCAACGATTATCCCTATTATATCGGAACCTATTATTCTCAGGATTACCGAATTAACCGCATTCGCGAAATGCTGAACGAAAAAGAAAAACTTTCGGTTGATGATTATAAAACCATGCTGGCCGATCAAAATTCGATGCTCGCACGAACTTTTGTTCCTGATATGTTAACTGAACTAGATCCGGCCAACGAAGATGAAACTTTCAAAAAAGCTGTTGAACTTCTTTCGGCTTGGGATGGAACCATGGCGGCTGATGCAGTTGCTCCACTTCTTTTTGAAAAGACTTATTTAAATCTGATAACGAATCTTTTGCTGGATGATTTAGGTGAAGAATTGATGAAAGAATATTTTAATAATTCAGCCCTTTCGCGCAATTTTATTGATGATTTCTGGAAGATTAAAGACCCAACTTGGTGTGATGATATTACTACTCTTGATATTACAGAAACTTTCGGCGATCAAGTTAGAAAGAGTTTCGAACAAACACTTTCGCAATTAAAAATAGAATTAGGTGAAAATATGGATAAATGGACTTGGGGAAGTTTACATCAAGTAACGTTTGACCATCAATTAGCAAAAGTTAAAATTTTAGATAAAGTATTTGGATTGAGTCGTGGGCCCTATCCAATTGGAGGAAGTTTTCATACGGTAAGCCCTTATTCATACAATATGGAATCGCCTTTTACAGCTAATCACGGAGCTTCGCACCGGCATATTTTTGTGCCAAATAACTGGGACGAATCATTAACGATTATTCCTACAGGCGAATCCGGAATTCCTGCATCTAAACACTATATGGATCAAACCGATAAATATTTAAAAAATCAATACCATGTAGATCCGTTTAGCCGTTCGGCAGTTGAAAAACAAATACTCTATGCGGCTAAATTTATACCGAAAAAATAAAAACCCGAAAACGGCTGAATAAATAAACCACTTGTGAATATTGTTTAGCTTTGAAATAAGATGGAGCTTTGGTGGCCAAAAAAACCTGCCGCTAAAGTTCCATTTTGCAAAATGTAAGTACATTTGTCCGGTAGTTTTAAATTAATCCATGCACGAAGTAAAACCCGATAACAAACAACTTATTGATTTGGTAAGCCTTAAAATGCCTTTTGGTAAATATCAGGGAAGATTACTGATCGATTTGCCCGAACCCTATTTGGTTTGGTTTAAGCAAAAAGGATTTCCAAAAAATAAACTGGGTGATTTATTGGCACTTTGCTACGAGATAAAACTGAATGGTTTGGAAGGAATGGTAAGAAAATTAATTTGATAATGTGCTAATTCGATAATGTGATAATTGTCAAACATTTAACATAACAAGACACTTCAAATACAAAATACTAATCTGCGTTTTCTGCATTAAATACTGAAAATATTATATTCCAGCAAATTGCGGTGATTTTCGCTGAAAGCCTAATTCTGGCCAAGACACAACTCATTATAACGTTTCTACATTAGCACATTATCCAATTATCCAATTAGCAAATTATTCTATCTTTGCCCTAAACAGCAAAACACGTGAATCCACTCAAAAAATTACTCGGCCAAACTGCTATTTACGGATTAAGCAGTATCGTTGGCCGGCTTATGAATTACTTATTGGTTCCTCTATACACCTATACTCTGCCTGCTGCAGAGTATGGAACAGTTACCGAGTTGTATGCCTATGTTGCTGTTATCTTTGCATTTTTGACCTACGGCATGGAAACTACATTTTTCAGATTTGCCGAAACGGAAGGCAATAAGGAAAAAGTGTATGGAACAAGTTTGATTTCGTTGTTTGGCAGTTCGCTTATTTTTATTGTTCTATTCTTTGTTTTCAGGGAAAAGATTGCCGAAAGCATGGGTTATGTGCAGCATATCAATTATTTAATATGGTTTGCATTTATTTTGTTTTTCGATGCATTAACCAGCATTCCATTTGCAGGTTTGCGCCAGGAAGGAAAAGCCGTTCGTTTTGCAAGTTTAAAACTGATCAATATTGGTGTAAATATCGGCCTGAATTTATTTTTTATATTGTATTGCACAAGGGTTGTAAACAATAACGATGGCGGGTTTATGTTCCGTTTTGTCAATTCCTTTTTTAACCCCAATCAGCTTATTGCCTATATCTTTATTTCGAACCTGATTGCCAGTGGGATAACGCTGTTATTGATGCTGCCAACCTATCGTTTTTTGCGCGCCGGTTTCGATTTTGATTTATGGAAACGCATGTTGCGCTATACCTGGCCAATTTTAGTTGTGAGCATTGCAGGCATCATTCCGGTTTCTATCGACAAAATTCTATTGCCTTATTTGTCCAGCGATCCGGAAACGGCAATGAGCAGTCTGGGAATTTATGGCGCCAATGCAAAAATTGCCGTAATTATGGTGCTTTTTATACAAACCTTTCGCTATGCAGCCGATCCCTTTTTCTTTGGCGAAGCAAGCAATAAAGATGCCCAAAAAACTTACGCTTTAGTGATGAAGTGGTTTGTTATTGCAGGTTCTTTTATCTTTTTAGGAACCTTATTGTTTTTAGATGTTATCAAATATTTTATAGGTTCGTCCTACCGCAGCGGATTGGGCGTTGTACCTATTTTACTGATGGCCAATCTGATGCTGGGTATTTATTATAATTTGTCGTTTTGGTATAAACTCACCGATAAAACCATTTATGGCGCCTGGTTTTCGTTGGCGGGCGCTGTGGTTTCAATCGTGGCGAATATCATTTTGATTCCGCTTTGGGGAATTTATGGAGCAGCTTGGGCCGTATTCTTTTCGTATTTATTTCCAAATCTGCTTTCCTATTATTTTGGGCGAAAATATTTTCCGATTCCTTACGAAATCATGAAAATTATATTTTATCCACTGGCTGCGGTGGTTTTCTATTTGTTCAGCAAAACTTTTGAAACGGCAATATACTGGAATGTGTTATTATTTGGATTGTATTTTTTAATGATGTTTATTCTCGAACGGCCAAAAGCAAAACAATAAATTGATATGATTAAAAAGAGAGCGATACCGCATACTTATGTTATTGTATTTTACATAATTATCATTGCGGCCATTCTTACCTGGATAATTCCTGGCGGAGCATTTGAACGTACGCAAATGCAACTGGAAAACGGAACACTTAAAGAAACTATCAATAGTGAATCTTTTCAGTACATCGATTCAAATCCTCAAACCTGGCAGATTTTTTCAGCCCTATTCGATGGTTTTGTGGACAAAGCTGATATTATTGTTTTTATTCTGCTAATCGGAGGCGCTTTTTGGATAATGAACGAAAGCAAAGCCATAGATGTTGGAATCTTATCTTTTTTGAAAGCTTCAAAGAAAATTGAACACATATGGCTGTTTAAAAAGCTGGGAATCAACAATATAATTATCGCCTTAATCATGCTTTTGTTTTCAGTTTTCGGCGCTGTTTTTGGCATGAGCGAAGAAACGATTGCCTTTATTATCATTTTTGTTCCATTGGCCATAAGCATGGGTTACGACAGCATCGTGGGTGTTTCGCTTTGTTTTGTTGGTGCTGCATTGGGTTTTGCAGGAGCATTATTGAATCCGTTTACGATTGGAATCGCTCAGGGATTATCGGGTTTGCCTTTATTTTCGGGTATCGAATTCAGGCTTTTCAGCTGGATAATTATCAATCTGGTGGGAATAGCCTGGATTTTGCGTTATGCCAGTAAAATCAAAAAGAATCCGAAATTATCGCCTGTATATGAGGAAGATGCTTACTGGAGGAAGGCGGAAACCGCAGACGAAAACTCGACTTATGAAAAACCCGGTAAAGCAACCTGGATAAGTTTTGCAGTAATTATGGCGATTCTGATTTTCATTTCCTTTTCAGAAACTATAAGCAATTTGCAAATCGGAAATTCAAACTATCGCTTTCCGGCCATTCCACTGGTATCTGCATATTTTGGCGTTTTTGGATGGATGAGTTTACGCAAATCTATCCATTTCTATATTCTTAATTTATTGGCGCTAACTATTTTTATGCTGATTGTAGGCGTGATGGGCTATCAGTGGTATGTTATGGAAATAGCAAGTTTGTTTTTTGCCATGGGTATTTTTTCAGGCATTGCCATGAACTATTCGCCCAATAAAATAACGCAATTGTTTATTACCGGCGTAAAGGACATTACTTCAGCAGCCATGGTGGTTGGATTGGCCGGCGGCATAATCATCATTTTGAACAACGGACAAGTCATCGACACCATTTTATATTATGTTTCGGCTTCGATGAAAGATATGGGAAAACTGGCATCGGTTGAACTGATGTATGTTTTTCAGACAGGAATCAATATCATAATTCCTTCCGGTTCGGCAAAAGCTGCGCTTACCATGCCCATTATGTCGCAATTTTCTGATTTAATTGGCGTATCAAGACAAGCCACTGTGATGGCTTTTCAGTTTGGCGATGGATTTACTAATATGATAACTCCCACATCGGGTGTATTGATCGGTGTTTTAGGAGTAGCAAGAATTCCCTACGAAAAATGGGTAAAATGGGTTTGGCCTTTTATTCTTGTGCTTACGCTGGTTGGTGCTTTATTGCTTATACCAACGGTTTATCTTCAGTTAAATGGATTTTAAGCAATTGGATGATGTGATATTGTAATAATTTAAAAGACCACGAATGCATGAATAATCATTAAGAATTCATGCATTTCGTGGCCTTTAATTTTAGCTAAAGTATAATTCCATTCTTTTTCCCTGATTCTTGAAGTTTTTCCCTAAAAAACAGATTCTTAATGGAGTCCATTTCCAGCATCAATTCATTCATTCGCTTAAAATTATCCCGGAATCGGTTTTCAAAAAAATCGTTAGAGAAAAAGTCGAGATTCATCAGAGAATCACGATAGAAGAAATCTTCAAAAAAAGGATCTCTAAAAAACTGAAATCGCGTATTGAAATTCTGTTTGAATTGGTTTAATACTGAATCGCGAAAATGAATATCATTTTCTGCAGTTGAATAATAATACGAATAAGTTGAATCATAGCGGATTAGGTTGCCTTTTTCATCGTATTCTTTATTTACCTGAATGTTGGTCTTGGGTTGATTTTCAGATTTTCGCTCTTCGGATTTTGTGGATTTTTGTCCGTTGCAGGCTGTTGCTATCATAAAAAACAACAGCATTGAAATTAAAACTGCTTTTTTCATTTCTATGAGGTTTATGGTGGATAAAACAAAAAAATATCAGTGCCGGAATGCTATTTTCGGCACTGATAAATTAATTAAGAGATAGCGATTTGCTTGATCGGCTTAGGTTTGGCTTCTTCTTTTTTAGGAATATACACTTTTAAAATGCCCTTATCGTATTTGGCAGTAATTTTTTCGTTTTCAACGGTTAAAGGCAAGGAAAAAGACCTGCAAAATGATTGATAGCTAAACTCTCTTTTGGTAAAGTTTTCATTTTCGCTGATTTCATTCTCAACTTTTTTCTCCGAAGAAATCGTAAGTACATTATTGTTCAGTTCAATTTTAAAGTCTTTTTTTTCGAAGCCGGGCGCAGCCATTTCTACGTTGTAGGCATCGTGGTCTTCTTTCACGTTAACCGCCGGTAAAGTCGTGTTGGTATTTGAAAAATTTCTATTTGACCAATCAAACATATCGTTTTCAAAAAATCGATCAAACAAATTCGGAAACTGATTTGTGAATCTAATTAGTGACATAATTTATTCCTCCATTTTTTTAGTTAAACAATAATTTTTTTACAGCTCTAAATAATCAAATTGTATACCAGCAGAAAAAAGGTGAAATAATTTCAGTTATACTTATTTCTAAATGAAAAAATGTCATTTCAAATGAAAAAAAGTCAGAAACTTTTGTTTTGTTATGTATTACTATAAACTTAATTTATTGTTAAATATAGATTTATTGGAGCTTTATCAAAGAAAAGCTCCATTCTTGTAATTCATTAAAACATTAGAATTATGAAAAAATATTCGTTTATTGCAATTGCGTCTTTACTTGCTGCTTCATTTACAGTTTCAGCCGCAAAAGCTCCAAAAGTTAAAATTATGCACAATGGTCATGTCATTGAAATTTCACAAAATGCATTTCAATCGCATTTAAAGCATGGTGATGATCTAATGGTTTTCTACAATGGTGTATGGATTACAAGTTCTGAATATCAATATTTGACTTATCAAGATGCTACTGCCGAAGATGAGGAGTTTGAAGGAGATGAAGATTCAACAGAAGATGCTGAAGAATTATAATATCCTATTTGGTCGCTGCTAGAAGTAGCTGCGACTTTTTTTAATTTAATATGGTATAAAAAATCATCCTTTAAAAGTTATCATATTTAATAACTATGAGTAAACCAATAGTTTGGATAGCAAAAGAACCACCACAACAAAGGTATCAAAGTGTTTTACATAAAAACAATATTTGTATTTCTACAAATGCAAAAGATTGGGATCTATATATTCCACATTATGGAACTACAATGAGCAAGGAAATGGAAGCTATAACAGAAGCTGAAGGCAAATATGTTATGGGAATTGCCGGTTGTGCCTCCTTTACACGCCGTAAAGACGTTTGGGTGAATATTGTAAAACTATATGGCAGGGAAGCAGCATGCGATATAATGCCAGAAACGTTTATGTTGAATTATGATGCCGACATCGATTTAATGCTGAAACTATATTCACAATTACCGCTAATTTTGAAAAGCAAGTTTCACAAACGAAATGGCTTAAAAATTGTTGACGATGCATTGGAAGCTGTAAAAATTAAAGCCGATTACGAAATTGCCCAGCAATTGAAAAATGACTTGTATAAAATTAGCGATACTGCCTTTAATTTAAGAAGTTACATTTTACTTACTATCGAAAATCAGGTTTTGAAATCCTATATTTATTATGATGCAAACTGTATTTATGCAATTCCAAACTCAACAGATGTATCGCTTGAAAAAAAATTCATTACGAATTCATTAAATCCAGTTCTAAAAGGAAACCCTGCTTTAATGACCGATTTTTGTACTCAAGAGAATATTGATTATGGCAATTTATTGCTTAAGCTTGGAAACAAAGTTAACCTGATATTAAATGCTTCGGCTCATAAGCTTGGAAAAATGGAAAATCTATTCGATTCCATTTGTTTTCAGGTATTTGGACTCGATGTTTTGATAGATAAGAACGGCGATCCAATTATTTGTGAAATAAATAAAGGTCCAGGAATGGATGCAAAAAATAAATCTTCAGAAACACTTAAAAATCAGATGCTAAACGATGTTTTATCTATTGTTGGATTGCGTGATGACGATAATATTGGTTTTGTTAAAACATTAGAATTGAAGTTGAAATAAATTGATCCAAACAGATATAATTTTTCCTTTCACCAAAATGCAATTCACTATCAAATAATTTAATTCGCTCTTAATACTCAATCCATTAAAAAACTGATTAAGTATTAAACCACAACTAAGTTATTTTCTATCAATAAATTATATACTCATCGTTTTTCTGCAAATGCCTTACCAGCTCTTAATGCAGCAATATTCGCTTCAATTACTTTTTCGCCTTTTCGCAAAAATATTTCCCTTAGAGCATCTTCCAATGATTGATAAGGAAGATCGATAAAGGAACTTGCGGCTCCCAAAACAACAATATTCGAAGAGCGGGCTGAACCCAATTCTTTTGCAATTTCATCCGCATCAAGAATAATGGTGTTTTTCATTGACGATAGTTTTGCAATTATCGATTCAATGGGTGGATAATTCGGTATATTGACAAAAGGTATTGAGTTGGTAATTATCCAGCCCTCGGGTTTTAAATAATCAATATAACGCAAAGCTTCCATTGGTTCAACCGATAAAATTATATCCACTTTACCTTTAGGAATTAAATCTGAAGCAATTGGATTGGACGACAGTCTGAAATGCGATTGTACAGCTCCTCCGCGTTGGCTCATGCCATGAACTTCAGATTGTTTTATATGTAAATTATTGGCAATTGAGGCCATTCCTATGGTTGCTGCTATCGAAAGAATTCCTTGTCCGCCAACGCCTGCTAAAATAATATCTGTTTTCATAAATTTTATGTCTTTTAGGTTAACGCAGATTTAATTCGGTTAATCTTTTATTTAATTTCACATTGCGGGTAGTTTGAATACACTGCCGGCGTGGAATTAAAACAGAAACTCCATCGTATTCCAATTCATCACGGATGATTTTCACCATTTCGTCATGATTTTTCTTCATGGGTGTAAATACTTTAATATGCTCAGGTTCAACGCCAATTCCCAGACAAATATCTTCAATTTTACCTAAAGCAGCAGATTCTTGTCCGCCGGTCATTCCTGTGGTAAAGTTATCTGATATCAGTACGGTAATCGGCGATTTTTCGTTAACCGCATCGATCAAACCGGTCATTCCGGAATGCGTGAATGTTGAATCGCCAATCACAGCCACCGACGGAATTAGTCCGGCATCTGCTGCCCCCTTTGCCATGGTGATGCTGGCACCCATATCGACACATGAATTTATAGCATTAAATGGAGGCAAAGCACCCAAAGTATAGCAACCAATATCTGAAAATACGCGGCCGGGAGTATATTGGCTCAGCGCTTCATTTAGGGCATTGTATGCATCAATATGTCCGCAACCTGTGCACATAGCAGGCGGCCTTGATTTAATGATTTCCTTCAGTTGTTCCTGAGTCAATAAGTCTTCTTGTTTCTTTTCTTCCAGGCCGAGGGCTTCAGCAACGATGTTTGGATTTAATTCGCCATCGCGCGGAATAGTTCCGTCAAGCCTTCCTTTAACATTTTCTTTTGCTGTATATCCTTTTAAAACCTCTTCAATCATCGGATAACCATCTTCCAAAACAAGAACACTTGTACATTCTGCAAGTAACTTTTCCACTTTTTTACGAGGCATTGGATATTGTCCGATTTTTAAAACCGGATGATTTAAAGGCTTATCCTGATAGTTTTCCATTAAATAATTGTAAGCTAAACCACAGGCTAAAATCCCAATCGATTTATCATTTCCGTCGATATATTCGTTGAATTGTGATTTTTCGGAAACTTCAATAAAACCTGAAAAACTATTTAACAAACCTTTATACTGAACACGGGCAAAGTTCGGCAATAGCACAAATTGGTGAGGATTGCTAGGCAATGAAATTTCTTTCTGATCAAGCAGTTCTTTTCGCTCAATACCGGCACGTGAGTGTGCCAATCGAGTAGTGATTCGAATTAAAATTGGCACTTTTAACCTTTCGGAAAGTTTAAATCCATAATAAGCCATATCATAAGCCTCTTGCTGGTTGGAAGGTTCAAGTATCGGAATTTGGGCAAATTTTCCGTAATAACGCGAATCTTGCTCGTTTTGCGACGAATGCATGGAAGGATCGTCGGCAACAGTTACCAATAAACCTCCGTTTGTTCCGGTAATTGCCGAATTAATAAAGGCATCGGCAGCCACATTTAAACCAACATGTTTCATACAAACCATGGCTCTTTTTCCGGCATACGACATGCCCAAGCCTGATTCCATGGCTGTTTTTTCATTGGCCGACCATAAACTGTGTATATTTCTTTCTTTTGCTAATTCGTATTGCTGCACATATTCGGTAATCTCTGTGGATGGAGTTCCGGGATAGGCATATACTCCAGACATACCGCCATCAATAGCACCCTGAGCGATGGCTTCAGCACCTAACAATAATAATTTTTGCATGGGTTAACGTTATTTCGTGATCTCAAAACTATTTTGAGATTTCTTGTGGGCAATGCTTTTAATAACTCAATTTCGAATGAATTGAGCCTCCCCGCCCCAGAGGATTTTTTGCAAAATTACAATAAAAACGGATTTTAATTTATGCATACCTGGAAATTTAGACCAATTTTAAGGAAGGATTCAGGCCAGAAAGAAACTTTAGGATATCGTATTGAAATTCAATCTTTTTAATAATTATTTTCAAATTCAGAATACAGATAAGTGAAAATATCGTTTTTGAAAATAAAGAAATTCCTTTTTTGAATCCCACCAATTTGTTATCCAAATAACAAATTTGAATTATTCTAATTTTTTTAAATTGATATAGGTATAGGCATATTCATTTTTTTCGTCCGCCGGAAAAGAATTCTCTTCTTCGATAATCCAATCTTTCATATCGATAGCCGGGAAAAAAGTATCGGCTTCAAAATTTTGATGAACACGGGTCAAATATATTCGGTTGGCATAAGGCAATAGGGCTTTGTATAATTCGCCGCCGCCTATGACAAAATGTTCGTTTTCATCGTTTAAATAGTTATCGATAATATCTTTTATCGAATAAACGATGGTGCAATCGGAAAAAAGCGTTGATTTATTTCTGGTCAGTACCACATTTGTCCTGTTGGGCAAAGCGCCATTTGGGAGCGACTCAAAAGTCTTTCGGCCCATAATTATCGTGTGGCCTGTAGTAAGCGCTTTAAATCGCTTTAAATCGCCCGGTAAACGCCAAAGCAAATCGTTGTTCTTGCCTATGGCTCCGTTTTCTCCAATCGCTACAATAATCGACAACATAATTTGACTTATTTATTTCGGTTCGTTTTTGCTTTTCAATTCAAACCGGAAAAAACCGGATTAATCTTCCATCATTTCGCCTTTGAGGTTCTTTTCCATTAATCTTTTGGCCTCTGAATTGGTGACCTTCATTCCCAAAACCAGCATTAATTTAGTCAAAGCAGCTTCCATGGTCATGTCTTTTCCGTTCACCAAACCCATAGCCGCCAAATCGAGGCTGGTTTCGTATTTTCCCATTTCTACAGCGCCACCGCGACATTGCGAAATATTAACTATTAAAACTCCGGCTTTAATTGCAGCATTTAATTCATCTAAAAACCACCGATCGGTTGGCGCATTTCCGGCACCATAAGTTTCAAGAATTACGCCTTTTAATCCTTCAATCGAAAGAATGGTTTTTACAGTTTTTACACAAATGCCGGGAAATAATCGCAAAACTACAATATTGGTTTCAAGTTGCGTATGAATCTTTAATCGCTTAAAATTGGGCTTTAAAATATTTTGATCGTGGTATTTGATATAAACGCCAACATTTGCAAGTGGCGGATAATTTACCGACTTAAAGGCATCAAAATTCTCGGCATTTGATTTATGGGTTCTGTTGCCCCTAAAAAGCTGATTTTCAAAGTAAATACAAACTTCCGGTATCATTGGGATATCGTCTGATTTTGCACCGGCAATTTCAAGAGCGCTGATAAAATTATCACGTCCGTCGGTGCGAATCATTCCCAAAGGCAATTGCGAACCGGTAATCACTACGGGTTTGTTTAAATTATCAAGCATAAAACTCAATGCCGATGCTGTATAACTCATGGTATCTGTGCCATGTAGAATCACAAAGCCATCGTATTTTTCGTAATTACTTGAAATAACTTCAACAAGTTTTACCCAATAATCGGGTTTTATATTCGCGGAATCGATAATCGGATCGAAGGAATAGGAATCTATTTTAAACTTAAACAACTCAAGCGATGGCATATAGTTGTATAACTCATTAAAATTAAAGGGGCGAAGAACACCTGTTTGAGGATCTTTAAACATTCCGATTGTTCCACCGGTATAAATAACCAAAATAGCAGCTCTGGTTTCCATATATTTTTCTTACAAATTAAACAATTCTTTGGCGTTTTGAGTAGTAATTTTAGCTATTTCATCCAAAGAAATCTTTTTAACTTCCGATAATTTTTTTGCAATTAATGGAATATAGGCCGGTTCGTTTCTTTTTCCTCGATAGGGCATTGGTGCTAAATAGGGAGCATCGGTTTCTAAAATTAAATGTTCCAAGCCGATGTGTTTTAGTGCATTGTCCAAACCTGAATTTTTAAACGTAATAACACCGCCAATGCCCAATTTAAAACCATATTCATATACAATTTTTTGCGCTTGCTTCTCAGTTCCGCTAAAACAATGGAAAACGCCTTTAAGTCCATCGTTATACTGTTTATCCAGAATGGTAAAAAGTTCATCAAATGAATCGCGAGAATGAATAACAATGGGCAAATCGTATTTCTTTGCCAGGTTGATTTGATATTTAAAAGCTTCTTCCTGTTCGTGGATAAAACTTTTGTCCCAATACAAGTCGATGCCTATTTCACCAATGGCGATGAATTTTTTTTCTTTCAATAACCGTTCAACGATGGCAAGTTCATCTTCAACATTTTCGCTTACCGATGTCGGATGAAGCCCCATCATTGGAAAACAATTATCAGGATATGCATCGGAAAGCCTTAGCATAGCATCGATGGTATTGCTGTCGACATTAGGAAGCAATATTTTTTTTACTCCATTTTGAATCGCCCGATCAATGGATTCAAATCGATCGTCGTTAAATTCACCGAGATAAATGTGGCTGTGCGTGTCGATAAAAGTCATTGCGCAAAGGTATTTCTTTTCTTAGAATTACTCGAAAAAAACTAAATTCGCTTTATTCGTAAAATAATTTCTTTCTCTTTGATATTCATTTCAATATCTTCGGGTTTCCAAGGCAATTCCTTTCCTGTTTGCAAAAAATATAAGCTTGATAGAAAAGTGTGTGCTTGCTGAAAAAGATTATTCAGGTCATTTTCAGGTGATTCTTTTTGAAATGGAAGGTTAATTTTGGAATGCAATGGAAATGGTGAATCAAAAACCTTATGCTCCTCACCGCTAAGGCTTAGAGGTTTATTTTCGTCA
>JAZDJM010000393.1:0-8367 GCA_043804305.1 Bacteroidota bacterium | reverse complement strand
TTTCTTTCCAGTCTGATAATTTTGCTCAATTCGAGAGCGTTTAATCCGGGCAAACGGTAATCGATTAAAAGAACATCGAATATGCATTTACCAGTATCTTTTTTTGGCAAAAGCTTTAATGCTTCTTCGGCAGTATTTACGATTGTTAAATGGATGAAAGGCGCATGCTTTTTTAATTGTAATTCAGTTAAATAGATATCGCTTTTGTGGTGTTCAACATATAAAACAGATAAATCCTGCTTATTTATAATCTCCTGATTTACTACAAATTGTATTTGTTCCGGAATTATTTTATGATATCCTGATTTTTTAGTAATATAATCGTTAGCCCCAACTTTTAGCGCTGATGTAGCAATTTCTTCAGAACCATCACCTGTAAGGATAATTACTGGCAAATTAATATTATTACCACGGATTTCTTTAAGCAATTCCATACCGTTTCCATCGGGTAGTTTAAGATCGAAAATTGCACAGTCAATGTCTTTAACATTCGCTAATAAAGTTTTCGCATCAACTAAATGACTTTTAACGATTAATTCAACATTTGGCCACTTTCTTTTTATTTCCCTTCCAACCAAATCTACATCCAGCGGATTATCCTCGAGCAATAGTATTTTTTTCATCTGTTTATAATTTGTTTTTTAATTGGCTTCGCCGAGCTCGTAAACTCGGTTGTCAGATGGAACATCCACGATAATATTTTCCTGTGTGTTAAAATTGTTTTGTCGAGGATGTTTCATCTGTTTCTAATTTTAAATTTCGGACAGTACCTGTCCCGATTTTTCGGGATGGAATAAGCGAAAAGTAATTAATCATTCCTGTTGGTGATTTTTTAGTCATGGCTATTTCATGAATTGTATTTTACAGAATCGGTTCGTTTAAAATATTCCAATAAAGTTCAATTTGTGAAGCAACGTCAACGAATTTATCAAAATTTACAGGTTTTATTATATACGAATTTGCACCTGATTTATATGCTTTTTCAATGTCTTTATTATCTGACGAAGAGGTGAGAACAACAATGGGTATGGTTTTGTAAACCGGATGATTTTTAAAGGTTTTCAAAACTTCCAATCCGTCTACTTTTGGCAATTTTAAATCGAGCAAAATAACTAACGGAATTGCATCGCCAGAGTCCCATTTGTTAATATACTCAATCGCAGTTGCACCATCGCGGGCAACCAAAATTGGATTTACCAGATTTCGTTTTTTAAAAGCCCTTAGGGTAAGGTCAACATCAATTGGGTTGTCTTCAATAAGTAGGATTGGGTTGTTTTTGTATTTATTTGCCATAGTTTTAGAATTAGTTGAGTAAGGTAAGTAGTAGATTAAGTTAAGTGTGGCATGGGAAAGGAAATAACTACCTACTGTCCCACTTAACCACTCAACTATTTACCTATTTCTCATTTTCTTTCCTTGTTTTCAAATATTTTATATAACCATTTTCCAATTTAATGATTTCAAATATATCAGATTATATTTTTAAAAATCCTTCATTGTCAATATAATCTTCATCAAATGCAACCGTTAGATGATCCAGTAATTCATACAATGAGCCACGAGCTTGTCTATTGAATTGAATATTTTCCTGATAATGAAATTTCCCATAGCCTTCTGCTATATTTGCAGTGACAGATCTAGATGCACGAATCATTTGATCAGATATTTTGTAAAATTCCTCTTTTGGAAAACGCTTAGTAAGTTCAGAAATATTGTTTCGTAAATCTCTGCTTTTTATCCAAACATCCAAAGTTTCAAATGTCGATTTCGCTTCTGTCATTTTTATAATTTAATTTAAGTGGGTGAGTAGGTGAGTTGGACTTCCTTACGCGCCTACTTTCCATACTTAACCACTTAACTTTTTACCAATTTCCAAATAAAAAGTTGCTCCCTTTCCCAAATCACTTTCTGCCCAAATTTTTCCGTTCATTCTTTGCACTGCCTTACTTACCATGGCCAGTCCGATTCCTGTACCTTTGTATTCTTCGGCCAGATGCAGCCTTTGAAAAATGTTGAATATCCGATCGTGGTATTTCATTTCAAAACCTATTCCATTGTCTTTTACAAAGATAAGCCATTTTTCATGATCTTCCTTACATACAACTTCAATTTCAGCTTTGTTTCCTTTAGTACTAAATTTTATAGCATTGTCCAATAAATTTCTTAAAATCAGTGTTAATCCATCTTGGTCGACTAAAAGATTATAATTTTCAGGAATATCCACAATGATTTTCACTTTATGTTCATCAATCGAATTTGATAATTGATTTAACAGATTCTCAATTAATGGTTTTATTTCCACTTTTTGAGCTTGAAAATCTTTTCTTTCCATTCGTGAATAAGCCAGTAAATCTTCAATTAATAAATTCATTTGCTCGGCACTTATTCTGATATAATTCAAAAACGCTATTGATTCTGCATCAAGTTTATTTTCTACATTTTCGAGCAGAAGTTGGCTATAACCGTCAATGCCTCTCAAAGGAGCTTTTAAATCGTGAGATACTGAATAGGTAAAGGTTTCGAGCTCTTCATTAATTTCGGCCAGTCTTTTATTGGCTGTTGCTAATTTTACAGTTTGCTCATTTAAATCATCTACCAGATTAACCAGGCCTTCCTGACTTTTTTCGAGTGCGTCGGTGCGCTCTTTTACTATTTCTTCGAGGTGCAGGCGATGTTTGTTTAGTTCAAGAAGATCTTTTTTCTTTTCGGTAATATCTAAAGCGGTAAAGGTAACACCAATTTTTAAGTCGTTAATGTTCAATGGAGTAGAGCTTAAAAGAACATCAATAATTTTTCCGTCTTTCCTTTTGAAATTAGTTTCAACAGTGCCGGTTCCTTTTTCACTAATTTGTCTGTATTTTTCTTTTCCAACAGAATCAAATTCTTTAATTGACGGATAAACCATACTAGATTCCTTATGGAGAAGTTCTTCTCTGGAGTAGCCTGTCATTTCACAAAAGCGCTGGTTAACTTCGGTAAATATGCGTTCTGTAACTACTCCAATTCCAATTGGTGAAGCTCGAAAAATACTTTCCAGTTTGTTTTTTGATTCTACAAGGGCTTTTTCGGCTTTCAATTTATCGGTTAAATCGAATACGGAAACAATGGCCTTTTTGGAAGATGAGTTCAAATCGTTATAAAACGACCAGCGCATGAACAAATTCAATTCATTACCTTTAAGGGTTTTATTTTCGGCCTCAGCACTATAGTCAGGATTTCCTTTGTACAAAGCTATCATGCCCTCTTTAAATACATCATATGATTTTGTAGTAAGTATTTTGCTCAAATTACCAAACAGTTCTTTTTTTGTGGAAGCTTCATAAAGGGCAAGGGTGTGTTGGTTAACATCAATTACTTTAACTAAATCGGAGCATTTGGCCAGAACTTCAGGATGATTTTCTAAAAGCAGTTCAACCGGCAATTTTTTTTGCTTAATCTGATTGTTCAGATAACTCAAAGCAGCTGAAAAATCCTCTTCCCATAAAGAAATGGGTGCGTTTTCAAAAAGCCTGGCGTATCTTTGTTCAGACTGCAATAAATTTTCCTGTGTTTCTTTTTGTTTGGTAATATCATTGATGAATGCGATAAAAACAGGTTTTTCATAAAAAACAGACCCGGTCAGGCTCATATCAACAGAATAAATACTATTGTCTTTACGACGAAGAAATGTCTCCAGCCGGACGATTTCTTTATCGTTTTGAGCCAAAGGACTTATAATTGCTAAAAACTGATCCCGAGTTAAGTTGGTGATTAAATCGAGAGGAGTCATTTTTAATAAGTCATTTGTTGAAAAGCCACAATTTTGTCTGGCTCCGGTATTAACGTGAACAAAATGTAAATCGTCCTGATTAAAAATATATATTTCGTTTAGTGACTGATCGATAATTTGACCAAACTGAACCACACGCTCTTCGGCCTGAGCAATATCCCGGGCAATTTCCCTGAGTTCGCGAATAACTAGGTGTTGCGATGGGAATTTTTGAAGCTTACGAAAATTCTTGTTTTTGACAACCCTTACAAAATTATTAAATTGATTTTGAATGTGTTTGGCTGCATAACCAGAAATAAATAAAAGAATTATCAATACACCTATAAAAATACCTATTACGGTTATTACATTTTGTTTTAATTGGTTTTTCATTTGCTTTTCAAAACCTGCAATTTCCTTATCAAGATTATCAAGATAATCGCCGGCACCAATAATCCAGCCCCATTTGTCGAATCCCATGATATAGGATATCTTGGGGTATAATAAATCATCATCTATTTTTTTAAAAGAATATTGAAATGAACCCCCATCAGGCAATTTAGCCAAATCCATTTCAGTTTTATAGAAATTAATATTATCAGGAAAATTTAGATGTGACATATTTGTTGGAACATCCAGTTTTCTTCCATCAAAAAGCAATGCAAATCCATCATAAGTATTTACGAATACATAACCGTCGTTGCCAAAACGAATTTTTTCAAAATACTCGAGTGCCTCATTCTTTATCTGATTAACAGTACGTTCGGATGTATCCTGTTCAATATGGTTTAAATATAAAATTAAGCGAGAAACTTCGGTTTTTAACTTTTCTGTTTGAAGGTTTATGGCAGATTCTTTTAATTTTTTTGTTTCTTTTTGAACATTATACCATTCAGAATATCCCCAGCCAAATGTTATAAATCCTACCGAGATAAAGGCTGTAACTACAAGCATGAAAAGGGTAAGCTGGTAAACACTTAAACCTTTAGTTCTAAATGAGGAACTCTTTTTTGTATTACTTTTTTTCATCTTTTTTTTGATTTTGAGCGGAATCAATTTTTAACTGCTCAATTTCTTTTTTTAATTCTGCCATACGTAATTCTCTTCCAACAAAGGCTTTGTTAACTTTTTCGAGTAAATTGTTTTTGAGTTCAAGCTCTTTTGTTCTTTCACTTACAAGATCTTCCAACTGTTCGCGGTATTTTTTGAGTTCATATTCTACTTTTTTACGATCATTGATATTTGAGCTAATACCAAAAATTTGTTTTGGTTCTCCATCATTAAGTCTGGCGAATATAGTTTCTTTGGATTCTAACCAAATCCAGTTGCCATTTTTGTGTTTCATTCGATATTCGTGGATGATAATTTCTTTATCTTCTGCTTTTTGATAGTGTGGAATAACGGTATTCAGATAATAATTAAAATCGTCGGGATGTATTAAATCACGGAGAAGATTTTCGCCCATCAATTTTATTTCTTCTTCTGAAAAACCTAAAATGTCTGAAATTCTTGTATTACTATATACATTCTCTCTTTTTACAATATCGTAAACATAAATTATATCGGGAGAAGTTTCTAAAAGCGATTGATTAAAAGCCTGACTTTCTCTTAAAGCGATTTCAACTTTCTTTCGTCCGGTAATTTCCTGAAAAAAAATAGCTAAGCCGTCTTTTGTTGGAATTACATGATTTTCAAACCAGCGATCCCAGGGCTGATAATAATCTTCAAAACTTATTTGTTTTTGGGTTTCGATAACTTTATGATAGGTTTTATAAAAAGGCTGATCGATGCCTTCCGGAAATTCTGTCCAAATATGTTTACCTAAAAGATTTTCCGGTTTTCGATTAAACATTTCTCCGGCTTTTCTATTTACATAAGTATAAATCCAGTCATTGTTTAAAGAAACAAAGCCATCGCTCATGCTTTCCAGGGTATCGGTAAGCCTTTCGTGAGCATTTTTAAGGTTTTCTTCAGCTTTTTTACTTTCGCTTATATCGCGGATAACATCTAAAATATATTTTTCATACTGATCGTCTTCAGCAATGAAAGTTGCTGATATAGAGGCGGGAAATAAAGTTCCGTCTTTTTTGCTAAGAATAAATTCTTCATTTTTAATCTCAACCCCGCTCATAGCCATTTGTTGTTTATTGATGGCTTTATGAAGATCCTCTTCTGCAAATAAATGACCAAAATTCTGACCTATAACTTCCGATTTATCTTCAAACCCAAACATATGAATTAGGGTTTGATTACAATTAATAATTGTTCCTTCCTGATTAGTCAGGCTTATGGCATCAGGTGATAATTCGAATATAGACCGAAACTTTTCTTCAGAAATCTTGTGTTTAATTTCTGATTCTTTAAGTGCTATATCCTTGAATTTTATTTCTTTAGAAACTATTTCGTATTTCTGCCGGTAGGTTAATGTATTGAAAATATCAATATAGGAAACGGCAGTAAATTTACTTTTCCATGCGTATTTGTCGATATAAAGCAGATAGAATGTAAACAAAACAGAATATATAAATGCAGCCAGAAATTTTGAAATCAGGCCGGAAATCAAAATATTTGAAAAATCTTCGGTTCCGGCAAATGCAAAAGTTGAAAATACCACACTATCAAAAGCAAGTATCAACAATGCAGACAATAAAATTCTTAAAAAAAGTGATTTAAAGTATTTAGAAACAAACTCATAAATAAATATGATAAAGAATGTATCAAGAAAAAGCAATACAGTACCCGAAATGATTATATAAGCATTTTGTGTAAAGAATTTAGAAGGCAGATTGTAAATGTTTTTAATTTCCGCACTATCAACCGACCAGCCAAAGGCTAAATTGAGCAGTGTCATTGCAAAGTTTGCTGCTACTAAAGCATAAATTACTTTACGGGCTTCCTGAGCATCTTCTCGAATATAAATCAATAGTATTGCAAAAATGCTTCCCGTAAATAAAACCATTGAACCGGGCGATACAAATATTTCGGGCATTATCTCAATATAAATCGTACTGGATAAAAAAACCTGCATATACTGAAATACACCTAAAGCGGTGAACAACAACCCTAATCCAAAAATCGAGCGAAGCTTAAACAAAGTCAATAGTAAAGCAGCTACAATAAAGCATTGAATAAGAATAATAAGAATCTGATCATATGCAATACTGTACATACCTTAATTATTTTAATAGATTTCCCTTTATTAAAAAAAGTAAAAATTCACATCTTTTTAGAATTTTTCAAGAACTAAATGTAATACTATTTTTAGAAAAGATTAATTCGAAACAAAAGAAATATTTTGTTTGCAGAACAGCAATTACTTTTTCATCAGCGTTTTTAAAAAAAACAAAGAGCTTTTATAAATTCTTATTATCCTTTGGAGTTTTTGTTATTTTTACAAAAAACCTAATAATGAACAAAACCACAGCTATTCTGCTCGCTGCCGGAAAATCGGAGCGCATCGGAAAAATAATACCAAAACCTTTTTTGCAACTGGGCGGAAAAGCAGTTTACCGCTATAGTTTAGAAGTGTTTTTAGCCCATCCGGAAATAGACGAAGTTATACTTGTTGTGCCATGGAATTTTTTGGCCGAAGAACAAAAAATCATAGATAAAGAAGCGTATAAGAAACCCGTTAAAATTATTGTTGGCGGAGATACCCGATTTGAAAGTGTGTACAATGCATTAAACCAAATGGATAATGGAATAAAAAATGTTTTTATCCACGATACAGCCCGGCCATTTATTACCAAAGGCCTTATCGATTTATGCTTCAAAAATTTTCCGGGAAATAAGGCCGTAAGTTGTGCAATTCAGTCGAGCGACACAATTGTAAATGGCGAAGTAAATAAATCAGCCGAGTTATATCCTGACCGATCTAAAGTTTTACGCATACAAACACCACAAATATTTGATGTAGCGACAATCAAAAGAGCTTATCAATTGGCCAAAAACGAAAATAAAACAAATTTTACCGACGATAGCGGAATAATTCATTTTTATAAACTGGCTCCTGTTATTCTTGTTCCGGGTTGTATAAATAATTTCAAAATTACCTATTCCAGAGATTTACAATTTGCAGAATTATTGCTTAAAAGGAATAATTGAGAATTGAGAATTAAGAATTGAGAATTGAGAATTGAGAATTGAGAATTGAGAATTGAGAATTGAGAATTGAGAATTGAGAATTTTTTTCTTAATAATCATTGTTCATTATCCATCATTATCCATTATTCACTATCCATTTTCCATTAATCATAATTTCTTATTTTTGTCGCAAATAGTAATAAAATGACAAAAAAACCCACTTTGCTTATTTTGGCTGCCGGAATTGGCAGTCGTTACGGAGGCTTAAAACAACTCGATCAGGTTGGTCCAAACGGAGAAACAATTATTGATTATTCGGTTTATGACGCTATTCAGGCCGGATTCGGAAAAGTTGTTTTTGTTATTCGAGAAAATATTGAAGCCGATTTCCGTGATTTTTTTGATAAAAAACTTAAAGGAAAAATAGACGTTGAATATGTGTTTCAGGAAATACATAAAATTCCGGAAGGATTAAGTTATAATAAAGAACGTATAAAGCCTTGGGGAACAGGCCATGCAGTACTTATGGCAGAAGA
>JAZDJM010000392.1:0-3221 GCA_043804305.1 Bacteroidota bacterium | reverse complement strand
TTGTTTTTTCTGATGCCAATACAATGTTAGGAAAAGACTCACTTAAAGAAATTATAAAACCTTTTCAGGATAATAAAGTTGGCTGTGTTTCAGGAGAGAAAAGAATTATTAACAAAAAAACAGATTCTGCAACAGGCGCCGGTGAAAGTTTTTACTGGAAATTTGAATCCTTTCTGAAAAAACTGGATTCTGATTTTTATTCCTCGGTTGGAGCCGCAGGTGAATTATTTGCCATCAGGACAGATTTATTTCCATGCATTGAAAAAGATACCATATTGGATGATTTTGTTATTTCATTAAAAATTGCTCTGCAAGGATATATCATTAAATACACGCCAAAAGCATTTGCCATTGAAACAGCATCGTTTGATATTTCTGAAGAAATGAAACGCAAAGTAAGGATTGCAGCCGGATGTTTTCAGACACTTTTCAGAATGGGTAGTTTGTTTGATTTTTTTAATCATCCCAAATTAACTTTTCAATATGTTTCACACAAAGTATGGAGATGGACAATAACTCCACTATGCTTGTTTTTTATTTTTCCATTTGTTTTTATTATCTCATTTATAAATGGAATTTTTTATAGGGGAAATAACATTGCATTGATTTGGTCAGCTGTTGTGATTATAGTTTTTATTTTAATTATGACAGGCTGGCTTTTAAGGAATAAATCAATCAGGTTGAAAATACTTCATGGGCCATTTTATTTCATCACCACCAACTATGCTATTTTGCTTGGTTTTTTCAGGTATCTGAAAGGCAAACAAAGTGTTGTTTGGGAGAAAGCCAAACGTGCCGGAAATTGATTTGAATTTCCAATTCGTTTCTATCAAACTATTATAAATAGTCTTAAATAAGGCCGTATTTTAAAATACTATGACTAATTTTGCACAGATTTCAGACTAAAATATCTTTAATAAAATTTTTTAATGTCACATAAACCCGAAAACGAATTATTCAAATTAAATAGCATTGAAGAAGCCATCGAGGATGTCAGGCAAGGTAAAACCATTATCGTGGTTGATGATAAAGACCGCGAAAACGAAGGTGATTTTATTGTAGCAGCCGAACTTGTTACGTCTGAAATAGTAAATTTCATGGCAATGCAAGGGCGTGGATTGATATGCGTTGCAATTCCTGAAGACCGATGCGAAGAGTTGGAATTAGAATTAATGGTAGGGAAAAACACCTCGTTTCATGAAACGGCTTTCACGGTTTCTGTTGACCTCATTGACAGCGGTTGCACCACTGGTATTTCAGCTTCCGACAGGGCAAAAACCATCAATGCACTGGTCAATGAAAACACCAAACCAGGTAATCTGGGCCGCCCGGGTCACGTTTTCCCACTGAAAGCCAAAGTGAAAGGCGTTCTGCGCCGGGCCGGACATACCGAAGCAGCTGTTGACCTGACACGCCTGGCTGGATTAAAACCCGGTGGTGCATTGGTTGAAATCATGAACGAAGACGGCACTATGGCCAGATTGCCTCAACTTATGCAAATAGCCGAAAAATTTGGTCTCAAGATTATTTCAATTGAGGATTTGATTTCATATAAATTGAAATTTGAAAGTCTTATCACAAAAGGCGTTACCGTAAAATTGCCAACCCATTTCGGTGATTTTGAAATGGTGCCTTTCGAACAAAAATCAAACGGGCTTGAACATATTGCTTTAACAAAAGGGAAATGGACTGCCAGTGATTCTGTGCTGGTCAGGGTACATTCATCATGCATCACCGGCGACATTTTTGGATCAATGCGTTGCGATTGCGGCCAGCAATTGCACAAAGCCATGGAAATGGTGGAGAGGGAAGGCAGAGGCGTGATTTTATATATGAACCAGGAAGGCAGGGGAATTGGATTATTGAATAAATGTAAAGCTTATAAATTGCAGGAAGAAGGATTGGATACGGTTGAAGCTAACCTGAAACTTGGTTTTAAAGACGATGAGAGAGATTATGGTTTGGGTGCACAGATTTTAAGAGAACTTGGTGTCAGAAAAATCAGGCTGATCTCAAACAACCCGGTTAAACGTGCCGGATTAGAAGGCTATGAACTGGAAATAGTAGAAAATGTCCCGATAGAGATTGCGCCAAACCAATACAATAATTTTTATCTGAAGACCAAACGCGATAAAATGGGCCATAACCTGAGTTTGATTGAAACTCCCAAAGACAGGTAATATAGTGTCAGCTCAAATTTACGTGTTGATGAACCCCAACATGGACAAGCCACAACTAAAATTGGTAAATGGTAATTGGTAATTGGTCGTTCATTTATTGTAAAATACAGGCACTATTTTTTTAATAACTTCGTTATTGGGTTTAGTAGTCAATTTTTTTAAATGCTAATGAAAAGAATTTTTCTGTTATTTCTTCTTACCTTATTCTTCACCAGCTTTGGTCTTTCTCAAATTGGTGGCAGATATACTTACCAGTTTGTGAACCTTACCAATTCTGCCAGGATTTCTTCTTTGGGCGGAAAAATTGTTTCATTGCCCGATAATGACCTGAACCTGGTTTATTTTAACCCTTCTCTGCTGAACAGAAACATGAGCAATCAATTTGTACTCAATTATGTTAACTATTTTTCTGATATCAATTTTGGCTATGTTTCATACGCAAAAACAATAGAAAATGTCGGCAACTTTTCAGCCGGATTGCATTATATCAACTATGGCACTTTCAATGAGACAGACAACACCGGAAAGATTCTTGGAAACTTCAATGCAGCAGAATATTGCATGAATATATCGTATTCAGGAATGATTGACAGTCTATTTGTTATTGGTTTATCACTTAAACCGATTTATTCGGTGTTAGAATCATATCAGTCGTTTGGAGCAGCCGTTGATGCCGGTGCAACTTATTATGCAAAAAATCAGCTCTTCACTGCCGCTTTGGTTGTAAGAAATGCAGGTTTTCAATTTAAACCCTATTACCCGGGAAACCGTGAACCATTGCCTTTTGAAATTATTGCCGGTTTTACCCAAAAATTAAAACATGCGCCTTTCAGGCTATCACTTACTTTGCACAATCTTCAGACCTACAAACTCTATTTTGAAAATGAAAACAATCCGAGCTATACAGTTGATCCGGTAAGCGGCGATACCACTTTTGTGAAATCCTATGTTGAATTTCTTGATAACGCCATGCGTCATGCCATACTTGGCGTTGAGTTTTTATTGACTGAAAATTTTCACATCAGGGCCGGATATAATTAC
>JAZDJM010000391.1:0-8362 GCA_043804305.1 Bacteroidota bacterium | reverse complement strand
GAGAAAAGTTTGTTGATTTTACTGGTGAAAGATTGGATTTTTATAAAAAAGTGACTGAAAAAAAGGTGTTTGACTACATTTATAATTTGATGTATAAAGATTATCAGGAGAGTTTTATCCGAAACCATCATTAAAAAACCCTGAGAGGTTATGAAAACCAGTCAGGGTAAATTATAAATTTTGTCTTTTCAGACTACTCCACCGTAACCGATTTCGCTAAATTCCGCGGCATATCTACCGCACAACCACGCTTAACGGCGATGTGGTAAGCCAATAATTGTAAAGGAATGCTTGCCAATAATGGAACCAACATTTCTTCGGTTTCCGGGATTTCGATAATATAATCGGCCAACCGTTTTACCTCGGTATCGCCTTTGGTAACAATAGCAATAATTACTCCTTTTCTGGCGCGTATTTCTTCGATATTACTTACCACTTTTTCGTAAGTCCCTTTGTTTGTAGCCACGATAACAACCGGCATATTTTCGTCGATTAGGGCAATGGGACCGTGTTTCATTTCGGCGGCAGGATAACCTTCGGCATGAATATAGGAAATCTCTTTTAGCTTAAGCGCACCTTCGAGGGCGACCGGGAAATTATATCCGCGGCCCAGATAGAGGAAATTCCTTGCATTGATAAAAGTTTTGGAAATTTCAATTACTTTATCATTTACTTTTAAAGTTTCTTCAACTTTAAACGGAATTTCATGGAGTTCATGTAAAATATGATGAAAACGCGAAAGTTCGATAGTGCCTCGTTTCTGTGCCAATCTTAAAGCCATTAGTGTAAGCACGGCAACCTGAGCTGTAAATGCCTTGGTAGAAGCAACACCAATTTCAGGGCCGGCATGCGTATAACTTCCGGCATGCGTTTCGCGTGCAATGCTTGAACCAACTACATTGCAAATACCAATAATGGTTGCGCCTTTTGATTTGGCCATGCGAATTGCTGCCAAGGTATCGGCAGTTTCGCCGGATTGCGAAATGGCGATAACCACATCGTCTTCAGTTATTATCGGATTGCGGTAGCGGAATTCAGAACCGTATTCAACCTCAACCGGAATTCTTGCAATATCTTCAAACAAATATTCGCCAACAAGAGCGGCATGCCAGGAAGTGCCACAGGCCACCATAATTATTCTTTTTGCATTGGCCATTTTGTCTTCGTATTCCGAAATTCCTCCCAACCTGATGGTTTCCTGCTCCATACGCAAACGGCCTCTCATGCTATCGCGAATTGAATGAGGCTGTTCGTAGATTTCTTTCATCATAAAATGATCATAACCTCCTTTTTCGATGGCGGTAAGATTCATTTCCAATTCCTGAATATAGGGTGTTTTTTCTTTATCGGCTATGGTAATAATGCGCATGTCGCCAACACGCGGAATTATAGCTATTTCTTCATCGTTTAAATAGACAACGCTTTTGGTGTATTCGATTAATGGAGTTGCATCAGAGGCAATAAAATGTTCATTATCGCCTATGCCAACAACTAAAGGACTTCCTTTTCGTGCAGCAATTAAGACATCATTTTCATCTTTAGCCATAATAACAATGGCGTATGCACCAATAACCTGATTCAATGCGATACGGACTGCCTCAACAAGATTTACTTCTTCTCTTTGTTTAACATCTTCTATCAGATGAATTAAAACTTCGGTATCTGTCTCGCTAACAAAAATGTGTCCGCGCATTTGCATTTCTTCGCGCAGAGAGGCATAATTTTCGATGATTCCATTGTGAATCATGGCTAATGTCTTATGCTGCGAAAAATGAGGATGTGCATTGGTTTGATTGGGCTCGCCGTGCGTGGCCCATCGTGTATGCCCAATACCAATCTTTCCTTCCAGGTTTTCACCGGCAATGCTGGCTTCGAGATCTTTAACCCGGCCAATATTTTTATATAATCTTAATTCGCCGTTCGACAAGGCAATTCCTGCACTGTCGTAACCGCGGTACTCAAGTCTTTTTAAACCTTTAATTAATATTGGATAGGCATCTCTTGGGCCTATATAACCTACAATTCCACACATGTGCTTATTTTTTTATGGGATAAATTAATTCGTTAACTCAAATAAATCTAAGCAAAAGTAAAAAATAATTAATTTTCTCCTAAATTATTACTACCAAAGATACATTATTATTCTAATCGACATCATTTCATCTTCATCGTAAATAATCTTCATTTATTGATCATTAACGTTTAGAAAGGCAAGGATAATAAAACCGAATATTTTACTCGCCTAAGCGTTTTATACAAAACCCTATGGATTTTGAAATTAAATGGACATTTATTCACTATTTTCATTTCATTTTATCGAACACCATAAAATTTTACTACTTTAGAACCTATTTTGATTGGAGAACTTTTTTATGGTAAAACATTTCACGATACCTATTTTTGTACCGGAGCTTGCCTGTCCGTTTAAATGTGTATTTTGTGACCAGCGCAAAATATCGGGCGCTTTGCAAATACCCAGTATAGAAGAGGTTGATCATACTATACAAACACACTTAAGTACCATTTCTGCTGAAAAATCGCATATTGAAATCGGATTTTTTGGAGGCAATTTTACCGGGATTCCTAAAGAACAGCAAAGATTATATTTAACAGCAGCTCAAAAGTATATTGATAATGGAAGTGCCGTTTCGATTCGTTTATCCACCCGTCCGGATTATATTAATGCTTCAAAAATTGAACTTCTAAAAGAATTTTCAGTAAAAACAGTCGAGTTAGGCGCACAATCGATGGATAATGGTGTATTGATAAAAACTGGTAGAGGCCATGATTCAGAAAAAGTGATAGAAAGTTCTAATTTACTCAAAAATGAAGGATTTTCACTTGGATTACAAATGATGCTGGGATTGCCCGGCGATAGTATTGAAAAATGTATACATACCGCAAATCAAATCGTAAAAATAAATCCGTCGGATGTAAGAATCTATCCAACATTGGTGATTGAAGGAACCGAACTGGCAGATTTGTTCAGGGAAGGAAAATATGAGCCTTTGAGTTTGCAAACCGCAGTAGAATGGACTAAGGAAGTCTTTAAAATTTTTGAGGAAGCAGGAATTAACATCATCCGGGTTGGGCTTCATCCATCGGAAGAGCTTACAAACAAAAAATCATTGTTAGCCGGTCCATATCATGCTTCGTTTAGAGAATTGGTGTTGTCTGAATTGTGGAAAGACAGGCTGATTAACAAGCTTGAATTTAAAAAAAGTAAGTCGATTATTATCTATGTTGCAGAACACGAATTAAATTATGTCGTAGGATACGGAAGTTCGAACAAAAAATTTCTGGAAACTAAATTTGAATCTGTAAAAATTAAAGCCGACAAAAAACTTACGAATTATTCCTTCTATGCAGATTGTTATTGACAAAAGAGTGCCCGAAGAAGCTAAAGCCAAACTTGCCGCTTATGGAAACTTAATTGAATTCTGCACTGCAGGCATTTGCTATTCTGCAATTTCAGGGCATCCGGATATTTTCTTTACACAGTATGAAAACACATTAATCTGTGCGCCTAATACGCCAACGGAAATCATCAATCAGATTAATAAGCGGTATTTAAATGTTGTATTCGGCGATAACGAAATTGTTTCTAAATTTCCACAAACAGCTTTTTACAATGCCTTGATTACTGAAAAATATATATTTCACAAAAACAAGTATACCGACGCTTCAATACCAAGAAGCTTTCCTGACAAGGCATTTATTAATATTCCGCAGGCTTATACACGATGCAATCTGATTGAACTTCCGGGAGGTGTTTTTATTACCTCCGATAAAGGCATTGAAAAAACCCTTCGTCAGCAAAATTTTGAAGTTGCTTATTTCTCACCAAACCATATTCTATTACCCGGAATGCCAAACGGATTTATTGGCGGAGCATTGGGCAGTTTTTTAAATAAATTGTTTATAATAGGAAACCCCAGTTTTCATAGCTGGGGTTCGGAATTTATTTCATTTGTAAAAAAGCAAAAGCTCGAGATGATTTGCTTATATGATGGCCCATTCTTTGACGGCGGTGGAATTTTGTTTTTGGAATGATTTCACTCTTTCACTTTATCACTTTATCACTTTATCACTTTATCACCTTATCACTTTATCACCTTATCACTTTATCACCTTATCACTTTGTAAAATAAACTATTCCAAAATTGCCTTAATGCCCGGAAGTTCGGTTCCTTCCATATATTCAAGCATGGCACCTCCACCGGTAGAAACATAGCTCACTTCATTAGCCAGATTATATTTGTTTATTGCTGCCACAGAATCTCCGCCGCCGATTAAACTAAAAGCACCTTTTTTTGTTGCTTCAGCTACTGCAAGAGCAATGGTTTTTGTTCCTTCAGAAAAGTTTTCCATTTCAAAAACACCCATTGGCCCATTCCACAATATGGTTGATGATTCTAAAATCACGTTTCTAAAACTCTCCATAGTTTTGGGCCCTATATCCAGTCCCATCCATCCTTCTTCAATGGCATAGGCTTTTGATTCTTTTCTGTTTGCATCATTACTGAAATTATCGGCAAGGATTGCATCTGTCGGAATATGTATCGAAACACCTGTTTCTGTTGCTTTTGCCAATAAGTCTTTAGCTGTTTCTATCAAATCGTTTTCAACCAGTGAATTGCCAATTTCGCCACCCATGGCTTTAATAAAAGTGTACATCATTCCACCGCCAATTATTAAATGGTCAACTTTATTGAGCAAATTATTAATAATTCCTATTTTATCAGAAACTTTTGCACCACCTAAGATTGCCGTAAAAGGTTTTTGGGTGTCGAGTAAAACTTTATTAATGCTGGCTATTTCGTTAAACATTACATAGCCAAATACTTTTAGGCCGGGGAAAAATTTTGCAATAATAGTTGTTGAAGCATGCGCACGATGAGCTGTACCAAATGCATCGTTAACATAAATGTCGGCCAGACGGGAAAGCTTTTCGGCAAATAATTCATCGCCTTTTGTTTCTTCTTTATAAAAGCGAAGGTTTTCAAGAAGTAAAACTTCGCCGGGTTTAAGGTTTTTTGCTAGCTCTGCAGCTTCAGTGCCAATGCAATCATCTGCAAAAAAAACTTTAGTGTTTAATTTTTTGGATAAGCTTGGGATGAGATGTTTTAAAGAAAATTTTTCTTCCGGCCCGGTTTTAGGCCGTCCTAAATGCGACATCAGGATTACCGAGCCTCCATCGGCCATTATTTTTTTAATGCTTGGAATTGCAGCATTAATGCGCGTTTCATCGGTAATTTCAAATTTTTCGTTTAACGGAACATTAAAGTCAACCCTTATAATTGCTTTCTTTCCATTAAAATTGATAGAATCTATGGTTTTCATCTGTTAATAATTTGTTTTTTAAAGGTCAGATGGAACTCACATGCCTTATAATCATTGCCCTGTGTGTCTAAAAATTCATTTGGCATGTTCGTTTCATCTGTTTATAATTTGTTATTTATTTGCCATATGGAACATCCTCTACAATCATCCTCTTGTGTGTAAAATTTGTTTAGTCGTGGATGTTTCATATCATTAATTTTTTTTTTGAAAAATGCTTATTAATTCGCTTCAAAGGTATTAAATTTGAGCTTAAATAAGCTTGATTTTTATAGACTTTCTGTGAAAAAACAATAAGATTTTTTAGTAGGAAAAGGTTTGGAGTTATCACAATTACTAAATAAGTATAAATGAGCATGCTCAATTAATAAAATTTAGACTCATTTTTTTATTGGGAATATATTTTTTGTATTTTAGCCGCCTCTAAGATGCGAAATCTTTTGGAAAATTAGGAGAGATGACCGAGTGGTTTAAGGTGCACGCCTGGAAAGTGTGTGTACGCCAAAAGCGTACCGAGGGTTCGAATCCCTCTTTCTCCGCAGATTTTAAACTAAATGAAAATAAATTAAATTTGAAGTTTTGTAAATAAATTGGATTATTATGAAAAAACTAATTGCTTTTTTAACATTGGCCGGAATTTTATCTTTTGGTTATACCAATATGGTTATTGCACAAGACAATGTTCAGGCTCAAACCGAAGAACTAACTGAAGCTTCTGATGTGGAAACATTGGCAGAAGAAGTTGTTGCTGAGAGAGGCTTTCACCAGGTATTAAAAGAAGAATTTATTGCTGGTAATGCAGGCTTTATGGGTATTGTATTATTGACTTTTATCTTTGGATTGGCACTTTCTGTGGAAAGAATTATCTATTTAAATCTTTCAACAACCAACACTAAAAAATTATTAAATAAAGTAGAAACTGCTTTGCAAAACGGTGGTGTAAATGCTGCAAAAGAAGTATGTAAAAGCACTGCAGGTCCTGTTGCAAGTATTTTCTGGCAAGGTCTTCACAAATACGATGATGGAATAGACGTTGTTGAAAAATCTATCGTTGCATTTGGTGGTGTATTAATGGGCCGTTTAGAAAAAGGACTTTCCTGGATTGCTTTATTTATCGCACTTGCCCCGATGCTTGGTTTCATGGGAACGGTTATTGGTATGATTGCCGCATTTAAAGACATTGCTGCTGCCGGAAACATTTCTGCAACTGTTGTAGCCAGCGGTATTCAAGTGGCTCTTTTAACAACCGTATTTGGTTTGATCGTGGCTATTATTTTACAGATTTTTTATAACTATCTAGTTGCAAAGATTGACAGTATTGTTAACGACATGGAAGATAGTACTATCGAATTCGTTGACATTCTTGCAAATTACAAATCAGGTAAATAATAAAAGACTTATGGATAATTTATTGAAAAACATTTTTAAAGGTGTATCAATTATCCTGATAGCTATTGCTGCGATTTATCAGATTGTAGTTTTCACTCAGGGGAATTCACCTTCAGATAGCGTGCTTAACGGATATTTTACATTGGCTTACATAGCTTTTGGATTATCCTTGCTTTTCGCTATACTCTTCCCTGTACTTCAAATCATTGCTAACCCCAAGGCAGCAGTACGGACACTTATAGTTTTTGTTTTTTTAGTAGTACTATGGTTCGTAGCCTATTCCCTATCAGGCAATTCATTCTCTCAGCTAGAACTGGAGAAAATGAATACAACTGCTGAGGTTTCAAAAATGGTAGGAGCAGGTTTGATTTACACATACTTTATATTTGGAATGGCAGTGGTAGCTATTATCTATGCCAGCATTTCCAACTTTTTTAAATAAAAAAACTTAGAGATTATGGCGGCAAAACTACCCGAAATAAATGCAAGCTCGATGGCCGATATAGCCTTCCTGCTGTTAATCTTCTTCCTTGTTACCACAACTATGGATGTGGATACAGGTATAGGTCGTAAATTGCCTCCTCCACCTGATCCTACTCAAAAACCACCAGATGTGAAAGATAGGAATGTGATGAACATTCTGGTAAACAAAAGCGATCGATTAATGATAAATGGTCGTCCAGGCGATATAAGTACATTAAAAGATGAAGCTAAAGAGTTTATGACACCACATTTTCCGGACGATGAAAATTTTCCGGAGGTTAGTGAGACAACTATCAATTTGTTAGGTACAATTTATACTTCCAAAGGTCTGATTTCGCTTAAAAACGACCGCGGAACATCCTATAAAATGTATATTTCTGTTCAAGATAAACTGGCACTTGCTTTTACAGAGCTTAAAGACGAACTTTCGAAAAGAAAGTTTGGAAGGCCATTTAATGATTTGAATGAGGATCAGAAAGATGCAATTAACGAAGCAATTCCAACGCGAGTTTCTGAAGCAGAACCCGAAGATGTAGCTGGTAAATAATTTAAAGAAGGAGAAAAATATGTCTAGATTCAAAAAAAAGGGAGGAAAAGATACTCCCGGTATTTCAACGGCTTCTTTGCCTGATATCATCTTCATGTTGCTGTTCTTCTTTATGGTTACAACTGTGATGCGCGAAACCGAATTACTTGTAAAAGTATCGTCACCTTCCGCTAAAGAAGTTCAGAAACTTGAAAAGAAATCGTTAGTGAGTTTTATTTATGTTGGCGAACCGGTGCAATCAAAATTAGGTACGAATACTCGTATACAATTGAATGATGCATTTGGAACAGTTGAAGCTATTCCGGAATTTATTGCCAAAGAACGTGAAGCCAGAGATGAAGCAGATCGTAAATTTCTTACTACTTCATTAAAAGTAGATAAAGACACAAAAATGGGAATAGTTACCGACATTAAACAAAAATTACGTCGTGTAGGTGCTTTTAAAATCAACTATTCTGTTACTCAGGAAGTAGAAAATAAATAATACTTACTCAGAATTAAAAAAAACCGCCCTCATTATATGTTGGCGGTTTTTTTTTCGTTACTCCTAACTCAATTACTCACTGAATTTTTTCAAATAATCCTGCCTAAAATTAATACATC
>JAZDJM010000390.1:0-3956 GCA_043804305.1 Bacteroidota bacterium | reverse complement strand
ACTTCGCACTTTTTCCTTTTTCAAGAATCGCCAAACAAACTTTCTCGGCAGTGATCGGCATTGTTATTATCCTGATGCCGAGTGCATCTTCAATGGCATTTGCAATCATGGGCGCTGCCGGAAGCATAGGATGTTCGCCAATACCACGTGCGCCAAAAGGCCCATCGGGCTGGGGAACTTCTATAATTATAGGTACAATCTCATCAGGAATATCAAGCGCTGTTGGAATTTTATAATCCGTAAAATTGGGATTGAGCATTTTTCCGCGGTGATCGAAACGCATGTCTTCATACAAAACGGTAGAAATTCCCTGCATTAAACCACCAATGATCTGTCCTCTCACTAAATCAGGATTTAACGCTTTTCCTGCATCGATGGCTTCAACCACTTTCAGGATTTTCATTTTACCCGTTTCTATGTCAATTTCCAGCCTGATGGCTGCTGCACCAACCGTATAATGTACATTTGGATGGCCACCCTGGCTTGTATCGGGATCGGCTTTGGTGGATGAAAACTCGGGCATAAAAACTCCCCTGGCAATTACCGGGCCTCCTTTAAAAGTTCCATCTTCCATCTGAATTCCTGTGATGATAAAATCTTTTAATGCCAATTCAAAATCCGGTTTTGATTTGCATTTCACTTTTTCATCTTCAAGATATAAATCTTCTTTTGGCAACGATTTAGTTCTGACGATCAGGTCGAAAATCTGGTTCCTGGCATCCAAAGCGGCCAGGCGAACTGCATTTCCACAGCTCCAGGTGATATGAGATGCTACTGTCTGCCATTCATATGGATTCCGGTCGGTATCAGGATTCTCAGTCCTGATTTTTGAAGTTGGAATGCTTAAAATTTCAGCTGCAATCTGCGCCATGACAGTCAAATATCCCTGCCCAATGTCCATTCCCGAAACCAGCAAATTGATACTTGCATCTTCATTAAATTTCAAAAAACAGGAAGAAGAAGCATTTGGCGGCATGGCCGGTGCTTTCCAGAATAATGAAAATCCTTTGCCGATCACTTTTGTTGGATCTTCAGAAGTTAAATTTTCATCCCATTTTATTTCTTCTTTTACCCTTTCAATGCACAGGTGTAAACCATTCGGGTTCATGTGTGCGCCATAAGCAGTCAAATCGCCTTCACGAATGGCATTTCTTTTCCTGATTTCCACCGGGTCAATTTTCAATTCCCTGGCAATGCGGCTGATATGAGATTCCAGTCCGAAAAGAAACTCAGAATATCCAAACCCTCGGTACGGGCCTCCAGGTGGAAGATTGGTGTAAATACAATATGAATCGATATCAACATTTTCAATATTATACGGGCCGATAGCTGAAAGCCCGACCGCGTTAACCACATTGGCAGCGTATTCAACATAAGCTCCGGCATCCCAGAACAATTCATGTTTCAGAGCTTTGATTTTTCCTTCTTTTGTGACACCAATTTTCAGTTTTGCTACAACACCCAATCGCTGATAAGTATTGCAAAATTCACGTTCACGGTTCCACATAATCTTTACAGGATGACCTTTTACTTTTACGGCAATCGCGGCAGCCATAATTTCCATTGTCACACCGGCTTTTGATCCAAATCCGCCGCCAACATGCGGTGCAATTACACGCACATCATTGTGTTTTATTCCCAATGGCGCCAGTGCGGATGCAAAAATATGCCTTTGAGTATGTGGTGATTGTGATGAAGCCCAAACCGTCAGTCTTCCTGAATGATCATATTTGGCAACTGCAGCATGAAATTCGATGGCGCAATGTGAATATCTCGGAACTTCGTAAGTGTCATCTAAAATAAAATCTGATTTCTTAAACGCTTTATCAGTATCTCCTTTCCTGATTTTCCGGTGATGGGCAACATTGGTATCTTTTTTTGGAAAAAACCAGGGAACATGGTTGTAATTTTCTAATTCAGGATGAATGAGATCTTTACTTTCGAAAGCTTCAATTGCATTGGTTATTTTTGGAAGTGGCCTGTAATTAACTCTAACCAGTTTCGCCCCTTTTTTAGCAGCCTGTGGCGATCGGGCAACGACTGCAGCAATCTGTTCGCCGAAAAATCGAACTCTGTCCTGCGCAAAAATATATCTGTCCTGCATATAAAGACCGAATTTATAAGGAAAATCCTTTCCGGTGACAACTGCAATAACGCCCGGAACTTTTTCAGCTTCAGAAACATCAATTCCCGTAATTAAAGCATGAGCATGGGGGCCTTCGACCACTTCGGCATATAATAAATCAGGTCCGAATTCAATATCATCGGTATAAATGGCAGCGCCCGAAACTTTTTCTTTCCCGTCAACTTTTATAACTGATTGGCCTATGTATTTATAGTTTTCCATTTTTTTTGCATTTCAAATGTTAGCTTATTTGTTTTTTCGAAAACTCAAGAATGGCATCTATGATAGGGCTGTAACCTGTGCAACGACATAGATTTCCTGCCAAAGCTTCCTGAATTTCGTGCTTGGTTGGATGTGGGTTCTTTTCTAATAATTCGGTGGCGGATAAAATCATTCCCGGGGCACAATAGCCACATTGGAATGAATTTTTTTCAAGCAGCATTTGTTGTAACGGAGTTAATCCATTTTCAGAAATACCTTCCAGGGTAATTATTTCCTGCTGATCGGCTTCAACAGCAAAAATGAGGCAACTTCTGACAGCTTTACTATTCAATAATACTGTGCAGGCCCCACAATCACCGCTATCGCAGCCACATTTTGGACTTTTCACCCCAAGTTTATCGCGTAAAACTTCCAGTAATATTTCGTTTGCAAAGACTGAAATATACCTGGTTTCTCCATTTAATTTGAATGAAATCTCGTACATAAGATGCCAATTTAAATTATTTTGATTTTTCGAGCCTTTCAAGAGCAGTTTTTAAACCACGCTCAAACATTACTTTGGTCATATGATAGCGATATTCTTTTGTTGCCCTGACATCAGAAATAGGGGCAATAACGCGATCAATCAAATGTTTGGCTTCTTCAACTGTTTCTTTTGAAAAACCATTTTTATTTAACAGGTTTTCAACTTTTGGTGAACGTTTTGGAATTGGCCCGACTGAGCCAAAAGCCACCCTGAAAGTTTTGTCTTCCAAAGCAAGAATACCAACATTGGCCTGTGCCAGGTCTTCGCCGCTGTATCGCATCATCTTATTATAACTGCTGCCAAATTTTTGTTTTACTAATGGGATGGAAACTCCCGTAACAAACTGATTTTCTTTTATCGCAGTTTTCCTTGAATCGACAAACCATTTAAAAACAGGAATTGTCCTTTCTGCCAAAGATTCTGAAAGATGAATCAAAGCTTCATGAACCAGCAAAGGCGCAGCGCTATCCATACAGGGAACGGCAGAACAAATATTTCCTACCATGGTTGCCCGGTTCCTGATGCCATTTGAGGCAACTAAATTTGCTGCTTCCCACAATATTGGGATATGCTTTTTTATAAGGCTGGAATCAATTATTTCTGAGAAAGTAACACATGAACCGATAAAAACCGAGTCATTAACAATCTCGATTTTTTTTAATGCAGGAATAGCTTTGATATCAATCATGATCTCAGGAACAGGAAAACCTTGTTTCAGCATATTGGCAAGGTCAGTTCCACCGGCTAAAATCATTGATTTTCCCTGGAATTTATTTAGTAAGGAATTTACTTCGCTGATTTCAGCAGGCTTAGCGTATGAAAAAACATCTGGTATCGGCATTGTTTTGGATTTGAATACTTAAATGAATTTATTTTAATGAATATCGAAAGTCGGTATTCCAAACCCGACAGGTTTTAAAAACCTGTCGGGTTTAATTACTTTTTGATATCTACGGAACATCAAATGCAACAACGCGGCACATGGACGATTCCAGTTCAATTCCTCGTAATGGGAATAATCCGATCCAAACACGTTTGTTGTTTACCATATCAATTTCTCCTCCCAGGTTTTCGGCATGAACC
>JAZDJM010000389.1:0-3730 GCA_043804305.1 Bacteroidota bacterium | reverse complement strand
GGCATGTTGCAACCAAACGAACACGAAACTGCTGCCGTTCGTGCCGTATTCTTTATTGATCCGAAAAAGAAAATCAGATTAATCATGTATTATCCGTTAAATGTCGGACGTAATATGGATGAAATTTTACGTGTATTAGATGCCCTTCAAGTAGCTGACGAAAAAAAGGTTGCTCTTCCTTTGAATTGGAAAAGAGGTGACAAGGCAATTGTTCCACCACCAAAAACTTTGGATGAAATGAATGCCCGAATTAATAGTAAATATGAAATGGTAGATTTTTATTTGGCAAAAACAGATATCTAATCCGTATATAAATTGGCGCAAAAAAAACCTATAAGCGTTTGTTTTATAGGTTTTTTTTGATTTTTGTAGATTGTGATTTTATTCCAATACAATTTGTGCTACTATTGTATTTATACCGTTAAGTTCTGTGACCACAGATTGTGCTGAAACAGTAGCGCCTGAAATGGCGTCAATATTTTTTCGATAGACAAAAGGTTTAGTTATTTCACCCAAAAATTGTTTTAACCACCATTTTGCAGAAATCTCATACCCGTGCTCTCCAGGATAATCTAATACAATTAAACTGCTCAATTCCTTTTTTGTATTGTAAATATTTAACAAATAAAATTTCTCAAAACGTGATTCGAAAGAGGTGTTTAAGCTACATCCTCCTAAAATACAGCCATTTGCATGGGTAATAACTGCAATTCCCTGAAGTTGTTTATCATCGGTACGGATATAATAAAATGTCGAATTTAATGCATAATAATCCTTAACATTCGGATAAAATTGAGTCAGATTTGTTTCAGTTTTGAATGTTTTATCTACTTGTTTCTGGACAAGTTTAGTAATTTTAGTAGAGAAACTTCCTGAATCAGAATCACCAAAGGGTAAAATAATATGAAATAAGAAAATGTAAAAAAGTGTTTTCATGTGAATTAAAACATATAACCAACACCCAAATTAAATCCTTTACTTGTTGAGTTGTCAAAATTAGTATTTAACCATTGAAAATCAGCTTTCAACACTACACCATTTGTAGGGAAATAACTTATACCTGCAAATAGTGCGGTACGATGGTATTTTTCATTTTTAAGCGTTTGTCCGCTCACCTTGTATTGAGTGTCAAAATTTTCGTATCGGATAAATGGCATTAATCTTGCGTTTTTGCTCCAATTTCTAGAAATATTATAGGCCATTTCCAAATAATAACCATAAATTTCTTTGCCTAAATCAGTGTTTCCGAATTGATTGTATGCTTCAACATTTTTATTACTGGCGTAAATCATTTGTCCACGAACTTGCAAATCTTTTAACTGATAAGTTGCATCCAAACCAATCATACTAGTCGAAATTACTGAACTGTCGGCTACTAAATTAGCAACTTCGTTTGTTTTGCTTATTGAATTCAGTAAGGATGATTGTGATTTACCAAAATAACCTGAAATACCTATTTTAAGGTTTTTGATTCCATAAAGTTCAATCTTACTGCTAAGATTCGGATAACTTATTCTGGATTCAGCACCTTTTTGACGGCCACCTCTAAATGCGTCTTCACCATCAAATTTAGCTGATGTAGTAAAACCGGTAAATCCATTGACTAGATACAGTTGGTATTTCATGCTTAATTCAGGAATACGGCCATACATACCAAATCCTATTTCGCGCCATGTTGTTGGGACAACTTTTGTATCGATAAGAGGCCTTTCAACACCGAAAAAACTCAAAGGTTCGTGATATTCATTTACATAACCCATTGGAATCAAAATCAATCCACCTTTAAAATTCAAGTATTTATTGTGTTTATACGCTAAGTAAGCCTGCTCAATATATACTTCTTTTACATGTTCAAACTCTATTTCGGTGGTTAATTCCCATTTTGGACTAAATTCGTAGCCAAAGAACAATATTATACGATGAACATCAAGTAAACCGGCAGTCTTATTATTTTTATCAAACGTTTGATTGTAGTCAACTTGTCCGTATCCACCAATTTTCAAACTGGAAGAGCCGATTTGTTTCAAGCGATTCTCGGTGTCTGGTATAAAAAAATTTAAATTATCGTTTTGAGCTTTTGAAAAGTAAAAAGTAGAAATAAGTACAATAATTAATAGTTTTCTCATAATAATATTTTTTTTCTGCAAAATTGCAATTATCAAACTGCGTGTGCAATCCCAATATTTTGGTATCTCATTTATCAATTTTATTTATTTTTAGAGAAAATTAACAATATCCTATGAAGAAGCAACTTTTTATAATGCTGTTCCTGTTTCCATTTATGGTATCTGCACAACAAATACAATCCTATTATTTTGTATTTCTTAACTCTAATCCAAACAAAGAAGTATTGGATAGTACCCGGGTAAATGAACTTCAAAAATTGCATTTGTTAAATATTGAGCGCTTATATAATGCCGGAAGTATTATAGCTGCCGGTCCGTTTCACGATGGAGGCGGATTGTTTGTATTTAGCGATTATTCAAAGGAAAATGTAAATAAACTACTTCAAACAGATCCTGCAATTGCTGCAAATCGATTTATTATTGAAGTATATCCGTTTGAATTTAAAAACGGGCAAATTGGGAAATTGGAGGAGCCTTATGAAATGATATCGTTGGTTTTTATTCGTTTACCAAAAAATGAACAATCGAAAACTCAAAAAGTCATCGAGAAAATTACTAAAAGATATGAAAAAGAAAGCCTGGCCTCAGCAATTTTTGCAAATGCTAATGGAGGTTTTATAGTTTTGGAAGCTGACTTGGATTCTGTAAAAGGATTTATTGATCAGAAAGAAGAGCAGAAGGATATTCAGATTAGGAATTTATATATAGCTAAAGGAAGTTTTTGCAAGGAAACTAAAATTTGACGTTTTTCAAGCCAGAATGCGTAAATTTGCAGCTCAAAAGCAAAAACAGAATATGGAAACAGTTGTTAGTGGAATTCGCCCAACCGGAAATTTACATTTGGGGAATTATTTTGGGGCAGTAAAGAATTTTGTAAAAATGCAAGAAAACAGCAATGCGTTTTTCTTTATTGCTGATTATCATTCACTAACTACACATACTACTCCTTTAAATTTGCACGATAATGTGCGAACTGTATTAGCTGAGTATCTGGCATGCGGAATTGATCCCGAAAAAGCCTGTATTTATGTCCAAAGTGATGTTCCTGAAGTTACAGAACTTTATCTGCTTTTAAACATGAATGCCTACTTAGGTGAACTTGAGCGGGTTACCTCTTTTAAAGATAAAGTAAGACAGCAACCGGATAATGTAAATGCAGGATTGTTGACCTATCCGACTTTAATGGCTGCCGATGTAATTATTCACAAAGCGGCCAAAGTTCCGGTTGGAAAAGATCAGGAACAAAACCTGGAAATGATGAGAACTTTTGCCCGCCGTTTTAATCGCATGTATAACAATGAATATTTTCCAATTCCGCAAGCCTATAATTTTGGGGCTAATCTTGTAAAAATTCCCGGATTGGATGGAAGCGGCAAAATGGGTAAATCTGAAGGCGATGGAAATGCTGTTTTCTTATCAGAAGATCCAAAATCGATAAGAAAAAAAATAATGAAAGCGGTTACGGATAGTGGTCCTACAGCAGAGAATCAAGAAAAACCGGATGTAATTCAAAATTTATTTGATTTGTTGGCAGTAGTATCACAAGAGGATACAATTAAACATTTTGAAAATTTATGGAACAATTGTGAGATACGATATGGCGA
>JAZDJM010000388.1:0-3076 GCA_043804305.1 Bacteroidota bacterium | reverse complement strand
AAAAAATCAATTGAATATAATTGGTGTTATATTCTCCGAACGAAGTGAGGACGAGGAAGCCCGTTTTTTAGGGCTGACGAAGAGTTTGGCCTTAATTTGAAGAGTTTTTTTTACTCTGAAAATGGCCAAATTGAATATAATTCCTGTTAGTTGCCCACGAATACTTGGAGTGGTTGATTTTTAGTGCAACGATGCCGAAGGCAAAAAATCAGAGTTTGGGTTTTGGCTACATGAAAGGTTTTAAATATTAAGCCAGTTCTTTTAATAGTATCATGATTAAAGCAATAATTTTTGATTATGGTGGTGTTTTATCAGCTGAAGCTAGTCTTCGTTCTTTTGGTGAAATATATGCTCCCAAATTTGAAAAAAATACTGAAGACTTCAACAAACTGATTGTTGATATTTGGACTCAGGCTAGAGTTAATAAAATCAATTCTAAATTATTTTGGGAAAAATTAGCTATTTTTTTAGAAACTGATGTAAAATCTCTACGTAAAGATTTTATGGATTTTTTTGGTTTCAGAGAAGAGGTTTTTGAATTAGTCAAAAAACTTAAAAGAAATGAATATAAATTGGGGTTACTGTCAAATCAAATAGAAGACTGGCTTGAAGAGATTATCGAAAATCGTCAATTCAATCAAACGTTTGATGTTATTGTGACATCTTATAAAAGTGGGATTGCCAAACCTGATATTTCTATTTTTAAAGAGATTGTAGAAAAATTAGATGTAAAACCAACAGAATGTATCTATATTGATGATATGGAGAAAAACATCCCTCCTGCGAAACAGCTTGGAATGAAAACAATTTTGTTTACTGATTTTGAAAATTTGAAAAAAGAACTGGCTTCTTTCTCAGTAATAATAGATTAAACCAAAACCCAAATTGAAACTAATCGATGTTAAATTGCCCGTTAGGGTGAAAACCGTCAGGTTTTCAGGTTTTGCCCGTTATCAAATAATGGTTGATATTCTAAAGGAAAGGGCAAAATCCGATTTAATTCCTGTTAGTTGCGTCGGAGCGAAGCGGAGACCGAGGGATAGTGCAACGATTTTTGCGAAGCAAAAAATCCCGAAGAGTTATTTTCAAGGGCGTTCTATTAAATGAGCGACAGCGATATATCAAGAACAATAATACTGGGCAAGATTAACTCATCAATAAGATAATAAATTGATATAGAAAGTATAATCCATATCCGCTTAGCACAATTCCAAATATTTTAGAAAACCAAAGGATATATTTTGTGGAAATTTTGTGTCTAGTGAAATGGATAACTGACGCTAAAATGAAGAAAAATAACATCACTCCAAATGCAAGTAAAAATATATTGATGAAGGATAGCAATTTCGAGGTATATTGAGCTAAATAAGCTCCACCTATGGAAATCCATACTGCGATAGCTAATGGACTCGCAATTGCTAATCCAAATCCAACAATTATGGAGTTATTTTTCGAAACGCTTTTTTTGGAAGCTTTTTCGATATCTTCTTTTTTTATTCTATATGCGGTTATTCCAATCCACATAAGAATAGCACTTCCTAATAAAAAAAGAACCAACTTAACAGGTTTGTATAAAAGAAAGCTTTGTATTCCAAAAAAAGTTAGCATCAAAATTGAAAAGTTAGCCAGAAATTCTCCGACAGATAATAATGCACCAGACCAAAATCCTTTGGTTAATGTTCTTCTAAATACTTCAAAAAATATGGGTCCGGGAATTGCTGCTAATGAAAAACCTAACAATAAACTTTCTATATACGCCATACAATATCAATTTATTTGGAATTTTATAAACTTTGCTTTTGCTAATCTTGCCCAATCCGTTTTTAGCCCTTGGAAATAATTGCAACTAATCGATGTTATATACCCTTTGCGAGGTGAGCGACCTCCAAAACCGAAAGGTTTTGAGAGTGGAGTGAACACTCCTGCAAAGGTCGAGCATTTTTCACCGCAGTGAAAAAGCGGAGAAGTAAGTTTTTGGGCGAGGGCTCGTTTTTAGCTAATAGTTTTAATTTGGGCAAGAATTGTTTATTTGATTTTATGGTTTAGGTCTTGCAAGCTGAAGAACTTGTTCCCATGCGGATTTATCTTTAATATATTGTCTAACATATTCCTCTAAATCTTTCTCTGAATATTTCTTGATTTTTGAATCCCTGTCTTCTTGAGAATTAAATGGATTTAAAATACAACTATACCAATCTGGGACAGGCACGTCCCGTAAGCCAAAAATAGGTTTATCAACCAATTCAGATGTTTTCTTAAAGTTACTTTCAGTCCATTCATTAATAGCCCATATCAGTATTCCTGCTCTATCATCTATTCTGTAAACTAAACTATATACAAAAGCCTGTATTGGACCTGTTGTCCAAAGATTCGGGATACTATAATTCCTACTGTGATTTTCTTCATATTGTTTTTCAGTCATACCATGAAATAGTGTTGGATTTACCATTTAAATTGAAAAAACTGTTAAATATTTAAACCCTTCGTTTTAATAATCATTTTATGGTGGTAACAATTCTTGCCAATCTATAAATTTCTGAGGCAAAGCCGAAGACTATTTGTGCGAAGCACTTGCCCGAGCCCAAAAACTTATTGAATATAATCGATGTTAAATTGCCCGTTAGGGTGAAAACCGTCAGGTTTTCAGGTTTTGCCCGTTATCAAATAATGGTTGATATTCTAAAGGAAAGGGCAAAATCCGATATAATCGATGTTATATTCTCCGAACGAAGTGAGGACGAGGAAGCCCGTTTTTTAGGGCTGACGAAGAGTTTGGCCTTAATTTGAAGAGTTTTTTTTACTCTGAAAATGGCCAAATTGAATATAATCGATGTTAAATTGCCCGTTAGGGTGAAAACCGTCAGGTTTTCAGGTTTTGCCCGTTATCAAATAATGGCGGATATTCTAAAAGAAAGGGCAAAATCCGATTTAAGTCCTCAGGCTGTCCCATAATTCATAATATTTAAATACTTCTTCTCGTCTATAAATTAATAATTTCTCGTCGATAAAAAGAGGTGTTCAGATGGTATATATAAATTCTCATCAAGACCAGAACTGGTTAATTCCCCTTTCAATT
>JAZDJM010000387.1:0-12000 GCA_043804305.1 Bacteroidota bacterium | reverse complement strand
TCCCGAATTTAATTATCGGATTAACCGTTGTCTCCTTTGGAACTTCTTTTCCTGAGTTAATTATCAATATTCTTGCCAGCATAAACAATCAGGACGATTTAGCTGTTGGTAATGTGGTGGGAAGTAATACCATAAACATCTTATTGGTTATTGGTTTTTCTGCATTATTAAAACCGATTAAGGTTCAAAACAGTACGGTTAGATATGAAATTCCGTTCAGCATATTAGCCATGCTGGTTTTACTATTTTCGGCAAATGATGTTTTTTTTGATGGAACCGAGCAAGGAGTCTTAAGTCGTTCTGATGGTTTGGTTTTCATGATATTTTTCCTTCTGTTTATTTATTATACGTTTATTGTAAGTAAAAACAGTTCGCAAAACCAAGAAGAAGGCCATTTGGTAACTCAAAGGAATATGTGGGTATCTACGGCTTTTCTAATAATTGGTGTTGCAGGCTTGTATTTTGGAGGAGTTTTAATTGTAGATAATGCCACAATTATAGCAATCGATTTGGGATTAAGTGAAGCAGTTGTTGGAATTCTGGTAATTGCGCTCGGAACTTCACTGCCTGAGCTTGCAACATCTGCAGTTGCCGCCTATAGAGGAAATGCTGACATGGCTGTTGGTAATATTGTGGGTTCCAATATTTTTAATGTGTTTTTTGTTCTGGGATTAAGCATGAGTATTAGTCCAATCAAGTTTAATCCGCTTTTAAATATAGATATAGTAGTGGCTCTTTTTTCAAGCCTCATGTTATATATTTTTGTCTTCACACGAAAAGGAAGGCAAATCGACAGGGTAGAAGCAATTGCTTTTTTAGTATTATACGGGGCTTACGTAAGCTGGCTATTGGTATAGTTTAGCTCAATTTGTAATCCATCGTATGCTAATTCAACATTGGAAGGCAATTCAGAGTTAACCAAATCGTGAAGGCCAATATAATGTCCTAAATGAGTTAAATAGGCCTTTTCAGGAGCAGCTTTTTTAATGACTTCCAAAGCTTCCGAAAGATTAAAATGAGAGGGGTGTTTTCTTTTTCGCAGGGCGTTAATTACTAAAACCTTACTTCCAATAATTTTAGAATAAGTTTCTTCAGGAATATAGTTTGCGTCGGTAATATAGCTAAAATCACCAATTCTAAATCCATATACAGGCATATCTCTGTGCAATACTTTTAGTGGTTGAATAAACATGCCTGCGGCTTCAAAAGTTTTGTCTTCTAAAAAATGCATGACTAATTTTGGAGCACCTTGATAATCGCCAGGATTAAAAATATAAGGAAATTCAACTTTAACATTTTCCAAAACCCTTTCTGTTAAATACAAATGAATTGGTTTTTCGAGAATATAATTAAATGCTCTCACATCGTCGAGGCCGGCAATATGGTCTCGATGTTCATGCGTAAACAAAATAGCTTCTAAATCCTTAACATTTGCATTTAGCATTTGCATACGAAAATCAGGACCACAATCAATAACCAAATTTTTATTGCAGTAATTAATTAAAACTGATGTCCGTAATCTTTTATCCTTAAAATTTGATGATGTACAAACTTCACAATTACAGCTAATAATTGGCACACCAATGGATGTTCCGGTACCTAAAAACGTAATGTTCAATTTGTTATCCATTGGATAAGATTAAAGTTCTATCTGGTTAAAATGGATTAAATCTTTTATGATAGCAGATTTTAAAAGCGTTGGATCGCTTTCGATTTTGTTTGGCCGGATAAAATGTACGATAACAGATTCGGTTTCACTTTGCTGTTCTGGAAGCGTTGGAACATATAAATCAATCAGATTGTGGGCCGTTTCACTGCATGCGGAGATGAACACAAGCCCTTTATGGGTTTTTTGCATATGATCGACAAGAACAAGGTAAGAACCGCATGGCGGAACAAGCTTATATTTTTCCTCAACGATTAAATTACGCGATTTATAGCCCATTTGAATATATTGGGGCTGACCAGATGCCTGAATCTTTGCTTTTATAAAAAAGGAATGGCCTAAATAGGACTGAGCCTTCTGAACCTGCCCCTGAATGATAGCCTGACGAATTAATGAAGAGCTAATATCTACATTTTGAACATCCTGCGAAGGAATTAATTCAATTTCAAAGTCATGTTTCTTACCCAAGATTTGTAATTCTTCAATATCACCTTCTCTGTTTTTCCCAAAATGATGGTTTACCCCGGTTACTATTTTTTTAACATTGAGCTTATCAACCAAATAATTTTTGATAAAGTCCTGAGCCGAAGTTGAAGCGAATTCGAGTGTAAATTTTACAAAAATGATATTATCCAGACCGGCATCTCTTAGCAGATCGATCTTTTCTTGTCGTGAATTAATCATTAAGAGATCCCTTCCGCTAGTTTCAGGATATAGAACCTGTCGTGGATGAGGATAAAAAGTAATTAGGACAGTTTCTCCGTTAATTTTCTTGGCTGTATCGCTAAGTCTTTTAAGAATAAGCTTATGGCCTAAATGTACCCCATCAAATGAGCCTGTAGTAACTACGGCATTATTAATTTTTTTTACTTCTTCGAAGCCAAAATATATGTTCACGTGTGTTTATAAAGTTTAGTTCTTATTTTTTGCAAAATAAGCAACTTTTTCCAAAGAAGTTATCATATCATACTCTTCGAGAAAAACATTTTCAGGAACAGTAACAGGTCGCGGCGAATAATTTAATATGCCTTTAATCCCGGCATCTACCAACATGGCGGTAATATTAACAGCTTCATCAACAGGAACAGAAATAATTCCGATGCTAATATTTTTTTCCTTAATTATTTCATTTAAGCGGTTCAAAGGATAAATCGTTACCCCGGAGATCTCAGTTCCAATTTTTTCTTCATTTACATCAAAAGCGGCTACAATACTGAGTTTTTCACGTTTATTTTTAAAGTATTTCATCAAGGCTCTTCCAAGATTTCCTGCTCCAACAATGCAAACATTTTGACCTTCGGCTTTATCAAGAATTTCGCCGATAAGGGCTACAAGTTCTTTAACATTATATCCTTTTCGCAAAGTTCCGGTATAGCCGATAAGCATAATATCACGTCTAACCTGAACAGGTGTAATGTGATGGATATTAGCTATTTCATGCGAGAAAATATGCACTTTTCCTTTGGAATCGCAAATCAGTAAGTTCCTTCTGTATTGACTTAAGCGCTCAACAGTTTTATCGGGCAATGTACTCATCGTTATTTCTTTTTGAAAATCAAAGATAGATTTTTTTCGTTAAATGTTTAACAATATTTTAAATTGATAAAAAAACTAATCAAAATTCCTTTGAGTATTTTCCAATTTATCGGCTATTCTTTTCACCTGGCGAATTTTAGCAAAAATTCCGTTGCTGTTTTTATTTTCGAGTTGACTTAAAATTAGCAGTAGTTCCTGAAGCAGAATAAGCTCATTATGGGCGATATTGACAAATAAATCAGTTGCATAGGCAATTACAGCAATGGATGAAGAGGGATCTAAAAGTGTTGAAATAGCGAAATCCAATAAAAACGATTTGTTTTCTTCAGCAATATCAGCCTTTGATAGGATTGCCAAAATATTTCTTAAAACGGCCTGATCTGCTTTGTTTTTTTTTAATGATTCGATAAAATATTCAATTTGAAATTCGAATAACTCCGGATATTGCTCATGTAAAATACGTAATGGCCATGCCGCACGCCTGGAAAGTGGTTCTTCATTTGCAAAAGTATAAGCAATCAATTCCTGCAGTAACTCGGGTTTTTGACGAACGATATCGGCTATCAACAGGGCTTGCGCCTTACTATGTTCTGATAAAATAAGTTGTTTCAGCGTTATCATCTTAGCCAAAGAATAAATAGGCCATAAAAATAGCAGCAAGAATTCCGGCAAAATCTGCAATTAGCCCTGCTGTAACTGCGTATCGTGTGTTTTTAATGGATACTGAACCAAAATAAACCGCTAAAATATAGAAGGTTGTATCTGTAGCACCCTGAAAAGTACATGCCAATCTTGCTGCAAATGAGTCAACGCCGTAATTGGTCATGGTTTCAATCATCATTCCACGTGCACCACCACCGCTCAGAGGTTTCATAAATGCGGTTGGAAGTGCCGTCACAAAATCTGTATTAATCCCTGAATAGGAGAATAATAATCCCAATCCATTCACAAGGTAATCCATAGCTCCCGATGCTCTGAATACACCAATTGCAACTAATATTGCCACCAAAAACGGAATTATTTTTATTGCTATTTGAAAACCTTCTTTTGCACCTTCGATAAAAGTATCGTATACATTGATTTTTTTCTTTAGTGCCAGCATTAAAAACAAACTGATGATACTAAAAAGGATAACATTTGCTATGGTGGTTGAGTATGTAGTAGCATCTTTTTGAGGTAATTGCACAAAAAGATAAATTAATCCGGCAACAAAAATCGAAAATCCACCCAAATAGGCAAGTATTACTTTATTGAAAAGATTGATTCTTTGATAGAGCGAAACGGCAATAATACCGGCCAAGGTTGAAAAAAAAGTGGAAAGAAGAATGGGTAAAAAAATATCGCTTGGATTGGCAGCTCCTAATTGAGCTCGATAAACCATTATACTGATAGGAATTAATGTCAATCCGGAGGTGTTGAGCACCAAAAACATAATCATAGCATTTGATGCGGTTTCTTTTTTTGGATTGATTTCCTGCAATTGTTCCATCGCTTTTAAGCCCATTGGTGTTGCCGCATTATCCAAACCAAGCATATTGGCTGCAAGGTTCATCATAATACTTCCGTTAACGGGATGGTTTTTTGGAATTTCAGGGAATAATTTTTGAAAAAACGGGCCAACGGCTTTTGATAACAACTGAACTACACCTCCTTTTTCGCCAACTTTCATCAAGCCCAACCAGAGTGTCATAACACCTGTTAACCCTAATGAAAGCTCAAAACCGGTTTTTGCATTATCAAAAGTACTGTTCATTATTGCGGGAAAAATTTCGGTATCACCAAAAAAAATCAATCGAATTAGGGCAATGATAAATGCGGAGAGAAAAAAGAAAATCCAGATGTAATTTAGTGCCATGCTTTTTTCTTTCAAACCTACATGAAATTCTTAAAATTAACAAGCATCCCGGATAATCAGTTTTGGTTAAAAAACTACCGGAATTTTATTAAACGCGCTTAATAATCAATTGATTTTCTTCAAAAATTGCAGAAACCGCATCTTCATAATCGTCGAATCGCTTGCATTTTTTTAATTTTTTGAGTACTTTCTCGTGCTCAACAAAAGCATTGGCAAAATAAATCCAATACTCTTTTAGCGCGCTTAATAAGCTCAACTGATCGTTTTTTTCTTTACGATAAGTAAAATACAAATCATCTATAAACAACCGGAGTTTTTCTGCTGCATTTGATGGCAAATTCATCCTTTTAATTTGAACCGGCAAAAACGGATTGGTCAGTATTCCTCTTCCCAACATTATTTTTTTGATATGCGGAAAATGACTTTTGAATTGATTGTAATCAGCCACATTAAAAATATCGCCGTTGTAAACAACTGTATGATTGAGTTTTGTAGAAATAAATGAAAAGGTTTCCAAATCGGTATTGCCTGAATACAATTGCTTTCCAATGCGTGCATGTATTATCAATTCATGAATTGGATATGCATTAAATATTGGAATTAAATTCAAAATTTCATCCGATGAATGATAACCCAATCTGCATTTTATGGACAGAGAAATATTGATTTCCTGCATCACTTTCTGCAATAATTCATCAATCATCTCAGGATGCGGCAATAATCCTGAGCCTAATTTTTTATTGGCTACCTGCGGATACGGACAACCTAAATTCCAGTTTATTTCTTTGTATCCAAATTCTTTGCAATGTTGTGCAAATAAAATGATTTCTTCAGCGTTTCGGCTTAAGATTTGAGGAACCAGATTTATATCCTTATCATAAGAATTCTTCAAAGAGCCTAGTTTTTGAGAATCTAATTTATTGTGGGTAAGGATTTTATTGAAGTAAGGCGTATAAAATTTATCTATACCCTGAAAGTGTTTAGCATATATTTTTCGGAATATTGAATTTGTGATACCTTGAAAAGGTGCAAAATAAATCTGATATTCCTGATTCATTCCTGCTTTGCAATTAACCGCAATGGAAATATTTATCTACCAGTTGAAGAATTTGCTCTTCATCATTGCCAATTTCTTTCCTTAGATTCTCATCATTAAAAGCTTTCAATTTGGCAATTGTTCCGTTAATGGTACGAACATCAAAAACATTATATTTTAAATAAATTTCCTTTTGCTCTTCAAGTTTATCAGCAGATTCCCAACAAGATAAAGGCAATTGATCTAAATCTGCCGCTTTGTTTTTATGTTCTGTCCTGAAAATATTTACATCCACAAACGTTTTTTCTGCGATATCAAGTGCATTGGCCATTTCCATTCCATGCCTTGCTGCCACTGTTAATCCGGCTAAAAGCAAATAGACGTTTGCAGATCCGTCGGGACAACGAAATTCGACTGTTTGTTTTTGACTGAAATCACGTAAATCATTATTATCATGCGGATTAGCTTGCTTAATCATATCTTTCTGTCCAGACCAACCGAGTGGAACTCTTACTAAAACTGAGCGGTTTCTATCGCCCCAACATATGGAAGTGGGCGCTTCCTGATTCGGAACCAATCGAAAATAGGAAGTAGGATTTGTGTTTCCAAAAGCTGTTAATGATTTGGCTAAATCCAAATAACCGGCAATGGTTTTTTTAGCAATAGGACTAATTTTTCCGTTTTCGATCATCTGATTTATTCCGTTTTTCATCAAACGGGTATGAATGTGCATTCCGCTTCCTGCCTTACCAATGGTAATTTTTGGAGCAAAAGTAATGGTTACACCATAGTTATAGGCCAAAGTTCGCATTACCCATTTTGCAATAATCAACTGGTCTGCGGCTTCTTCCAGTGGCGAAGGTTTAAATTCGATTTCGTTCTGTTCATACTCCAGATTTCCGACCGTGAAATTCCCTACTTCCGAATGACCGTATTTTAAGTTTCCGCCCACAGAAGCAATGGCCAGCATAGCTTCTTTGCGCAAGTTTTCCCATTTGCAAAATGGTGTGCTTTCGTGATAGCCTTTTTGATTATCAGCAACAAAATAGGGATCTTTTTCACTAATGACATAATATTCCAGTTCACCCATCACTTCAAATTCAAAACCTGTTTTCTCTTTAAGTTGTTGATGAGCCTTTTGCAAAATATATTCCGGCGAACTTTCAAACGGATTCCCGTTTTTATCAAAAAAAGAACATAAAATATCGAGTGTCGGAATTTCGGAAAAAGGATTTAAAAAAGCTGTTCTATATCTTGGAATGACATATAAGTCGCTGTTTCCGGGTTCAATATACGAAAACAAACTGCTGCCGTCAACCCTTTCGCCCGAAGAAAGAATTTCTTCAACTTGCTCACGGCTGCTAACTACAAAGTTAAGCGTTTTTAAGCGTCCATCACCCCCAACATATCTAAAATTAAGCATTTCAATATGTTGGTCTTCAATATATTGAATTATATCTTTTTGTGTAAAATCTTTTGGGTTTTTCTTTAAAAAACGAATTAGTGGATTAGGACTTAAAGAGAAATTTGTACTCATTTTTAATTTTTTCTTTTTGTTATATATTTCACAAAGGTCTTAATTTCTGCAAATGAAAAATAAAAAATCAATAAAAAAAGAAGATTTAATGAGGAATTAAATCTTCTCTGCACAAAGGCATATATTCCGGTTGAAATGTAATGTGTTGAATATGAAAAACATTTTTTATTTTTTGCTCAATTTCAGTACAAAGAAGCGTTGTTTCCTGAAGACTGATATTTTCTGAAAAAGAAAGGTGTGCTTCCAAATGCATTTGATTATCATTCAATGCCCAAACATGCACATGATGCATATTTTTTATGGCCTCAAACTTTAATACTTCATGCCTAATATCGTCAATATTAAGTTCAGTTGGTGTAAATAGCATCAGTATTTTTATAGCTTCATTTAGCAATTTCCAACTGCTAATTATCAGATAAACTGCAATTAGTATTGATAATAGAGGATCAATCCAATTTACATCAAAAAAATACATAAGTAATCCACCAATAACAACAGCAATAGAAGTAAGCATATCTGTAAACAAATGTAAATAGGCTGACCGAATATTTAAACTGTTTTTTGCATCTTTGGAAAGAATGAGAACACTTATTCCGTTGATTAGGATACTTGCCAACCCAAGCCCAATTATCCATTCGGCTTTTACATTTGCCGGATTATTAAAACGTTCAATCGCCTCTTTTATTAAGAAAAATGAAACCGCCAACAAACTTGCGGCATTGATAAATGCGGCCATAATTTCAGCACGCTTATATCCAAAGGTTTTCTGATTGTCAGCAGGTTTATTCGATAATTTATGTGCAAACCAACTGATTAAAAGTGAAAGAACATCACTAAAATTATGTAAAGCATCCGATAATAGCGAAAGGCTGTTTGCAATAAATCCTCCAATAATTTGAGCAAAAGTTATTACCAAATTAAGAATGATGGAAATAAAAAGTTTTTTTCCCTGTAGTTGATGATGATGGTTTTCCATGGAAACAAAAATAAATATTTTCTCAGAGCATTAATTTATTGGTCAACACATAAATAAAAATCGGAGTGAAGCATTTGTTTAGAGGTTAATGTAAAGTAAATCAAGGCGATGACATTTTATTAGTTTTCACAAAATTTGGAATTCCAAAATGTTAAGTGATGAAATCAAAGAACAAAACAAAAATTGGAATCTAGAATGGGCAGAAAATGCTTTGAATTTTCAAAAAACAGAAACAATTTTCAATTGTCCTATAATCTGAAATTCCACCTGTTTTTTTGTTACCTTTACCTGCTTTTAACGTCAATCCTTAAAAACCACAACTATGATTTACCTTAAGTTAATAAGAGAAAGCTTGATATTTGCTTTTAACGAACTAATAGTTAATAAGATAAGGACATTTCTTTCTCTTTTGGGAATTACCATCGGAATTTTCTCAGTAATTTCTGTTTTTACCATATTCGATTCCATGGAAATTTACCTTCGCGACAGCATCAATTCATTGGGAAGCAATGTATTGTTTGTTCAGAAATGGCCTTGGATGGAAGAAAATCTAGAATGGTGGAAGATTATGAACCGCGATGAGCCCGGATTGGACGATTTAGAAGTAATTAATCAAAAAAGCGAACTGGCCGAAGCTACTTCTTTTATGGCCGGAACAAATAAGACTTTAAAAAACGGAAACAACAGTATGGAGAACATAAGTGTTCAGGGTGTTTCTTACGATTATCCAAAGATTCTAAGTCTGGAAATTCAAAGTGGCAGGTTTTTTACCGAATTGGAAGCAAATAATGGCCGTGGTGTTGCAATTATAGGCACAACAGTGGCTGAAAATCTTTTTCCAAATACTGATCCAATTGGTAAAAACATCAAAATTGGTGGATACAAAACCTATGTTATTGGTGTGATAAAAAAGAAAGGAGATGATGCTTTTGGGAATTCACCCGATGAAACTCTGCTCGTTCCCGTTAACTATTTGCGAAATTTTATAAATATGCGTAAAACGGGCGGCAGTACCATTGCTGTTTTGGCGAAGGAAAATATTAGCAATGATCAACTTAGGGACGAGCTAACCGGAATTTTAAGATCTGCACATCGGTTAAAACCGGGAGAAGATAATGATTTTGCTATAAACGAAACCAGTGTTATCAGTAAAGGCTTTGATGCTTTCTTTGGTGTTATTGCTACAATTGGATGGGTAATTGGTGGATTTTCGCTACTTGTTGGTGGTTTCGGAATAGCAAACATTATGTTTGTTTCTGTTAAAGAACGCGTTAATATTATCGGAATCCAGAAATCGCTTGGAGCCAAGAATTATTTTATCCTTTTCCAGTTTTTATTTGAAGCCATATTTTTAGCGTTAATAGGCGGTATTGTCGGCTTACTGTTTGTATTATTGCTGGTAGTGGTGGTTAACGCTGCTTTCGATTTTGGAATGGTTTTGACAGTAGGAAATATTATGCTTGGAATAATTGTTTCTTCAATCATTGGATTATTAAGTGGATTTATCCCTGCTTATCAGGCCTCTAAACTCGATCCGGTTGAAGCCATGCGTTCGTTAAGCTAAGCTTAAACTGTAATTTATTTTTTCTTTTAAAGCACCTATTTTCGTAAATTTGCCGGCAAAACAAATTCAACACTTTTATGTCGGACGACAAGAAAATTATTTTCTCAATGGTTGGCGTATCTAAGCAATACGGCCCAAGCAAACAAGTTTTAAAAGATATATACTTATCCTGCTATTATGGTGCTAAAATTGGCATCATTGGTTTAAACGGGTCGGGTAAATCCTCTGTATTGAAAATTATAGCCGGAACAGAAAAACCAACTCAGGGAGAAGTAGTGTTCTCGCCGGGTTATCGTGTTGGCATGCTAGAGCAGGAGCCTTTTCTTGATCCTTCAAAAACAGTAAAAGAAGTTGTTGAAGAAGGTGTTTCGGAGGTAGTTTCTTTACTCAAGGAATACGAAGAAGTAAACAATAAATTTGCAGAACCCATGACTGATGATGAGATGGATAAACTCATCAACCGACAAGGGGAACTTACCGAATTGCTTGAGCAGCATGATGCATGGGAATTAGACAGTAAGTTGGAAAGAGCGATGGATGCACTGCGTTGTCCACCTTCTGACGCAAGTGTTAAAAACCTGAGCGGCGGCGAAAAAAGACGTGTAGCTCTTTGCCGGCTTTTATTATCGGAACCCGAAATTTTATTGCTCGATGAGCCGACTAACCATTTGGATGCTGAATCTATTCAATGGCTTGAAATGCATTTACAACAATACAAAGGAACCGTTATTGCGGTTACACACGATCGTTATTTTCTGGATAACGTTGCGGGTTGGATACTTGAACTGGATAGAGGAGAAGGAATTCCGTGGAAAGGAAATTATTCTTCATGGCTTGATCAAAAAACCAAACGAATGGCCATGGAAGAAAAAACGGCCAGCAAGCGACGAAAAACTTTGGAACGCGAACTGGAATGGGTAAAAATGGCACCAAAAGCACGCCATGCTAAATCGAAGGCACGGTTAAAATCATATGATAACCTGTTGAATCAGGATGAAAAGCAACAAGAAGAAAAATTGGAGATTTATATTCCCAATGGCCCTCGCTTGGGCAGTCAGGTTGTTGAGGCTAAGGGAGTTTCGAAAGCATTTGGCGATAAATTACTTTTTGAAAATTTAGAATTTCATTTACCTCCAAATGGAATCGTGGGTATTATCGGGCCAAACGGTGCCGGAAAAACCACTCTTTTCAGGCTGATAATGGGAATGGATACACCAAATAATGGCGAGTTTATTGTTGGGCCGACCGTAAAAGTGGGCTATGTTGATCAGGATCATCAGGACATTAATCCTGAAAAATCGGTTTGGGAAATTATCTCCGAAGGCAATGAAAACATACAATTGGGCAACAGAATGATGAACAGCCGTGCCTATGTATCACGATTTAATTTTAGCGGAACCGACCAGAACAAAAAAGCTGCTGTTTTATCAGGTGGAGAAAGAAACCGTATGCATATGGCTTTGACCCTAAAACAGGAAGCTAATGTGCTTTTACTGGATGAGCCAACCAATGATATTGACGTAAATACACTAAGAGCACTCGAAGAAGGTTTGGAAAACTTTGCAGGATGCGCAGTAATTATTTCTCACGATCGCTGGTTTTTAGACAGAGTAGCCACGCATATATTGGCATTTGAAGGAAACTCACAAGTGTATTGGTTTGAAGGGACATATTCAGAATACGAAGAAAATAAGAAAAAACGCCTTGGTGATAAAGGACCGGAACGTATTCGTTATAAAAAACTAAAAGCAGACTAAATTTCCGCTTATTAATAAATCTTACTTGATTGCTTTTCACGGTAGGAGATAGAAAACTGATCACGTTTGCATA
>JAZDJM010000386.1:0-2228 GCA_043804305.1 Bacteroidota bacterium | reverse complement strand
CCGAAATATTAAGTTTTTCAGCAATCTCCTTATATTTTAATCCTTCTTCACGGCTTAGCCTGAATACTTCTTTCCGTTTTTCAGGCATTAAACTGATAGCTTTTTCTATCTTATTTGCCAATTCCGGTTCAAGAAAGTATTGAGTTGAATCAATTGCCTGGTTTGAAATTTCAATTAATTTCTCAGAATACTTTTTCTTAATTTTATTGTGCTGGAGTATATTTAAACATTGATTTTTAACCGACCTGAATAAATAATTCTTAAGCGAAGACTCTATTTCAATAGTTGACCTTTTTTCCCACAGTTTCACAAAAATATCCTGGGTAACTTCCTCAGCAGTTTCAATTTCATCAACAAACCGAAAGGCATAATTGCACAATGATTTGTAGAAAGCAAAAAACATAACCTCAAAAGCATGTTCATCTCCTTTTTTTATTTTTTCAAATATTTCCCTGCCTTCCAAAGAATCCATAATGTGGCTGTTTTTACCAAAAAATCAGTTAAAAATACGAAAATTTGAACCGATATATTTTCTAAGATGTAATATGTTTAAAAGTATGCTTCCATTTTGCAAACTCAGAATACCTGTAATTTTTGCCATTGAATTTATATTAACGAAAAATGCAAAAAAGAGAAACCTGGAAATTTCCACGGGCTTTTTGGGTGGCCAATACGGTTGAGTTATTTGAAAGGGCGGCAAATTACGGAGTTTTTATTGTTATAACGCTTTATTTATCGTGGATTCTTGGATTTGGCGATATTGAGGCAGAAGTTATTGCAGGTATTTTTCAGGCTTTGCTATATTTTTTGCCAACTTTTCAGGCGCTTATGCCGATAAAATTGGGTTCTGAAAATCGTTAATGTTGGCGTTTTTCCTTTTAACGCTTGGATATGCCGGGATGGATTTTTGCCTACCATGTTTGAAGCTTCGGGGCTTGTTGAGTATGGTAAAAAAACCATTTTTAATGGCCTGAATTTTTCTTTTGCCAGATATGCTATTTTACCTGTTATGGCTTTGATAATAATTGGCGGCTCGTTTATAAAATCTGTAATTACCGGGAGGTTGCACGTGAAACAACAAAGGAAAACCGGGCAAGAGGTTTTAGTATTTTTTATGCCATGGTCAATATCGGGGCATTTTCAGGGAAAACAGTGGTTAAACCTCTTCGTGAAATGATGGGGAATACAGGGCTTATCTGGATCAGCTATTTTTCAGCAAATATGACACTTCTGGGGTTAATCGTTGTTTTTCTCTGGTATAAAAGCCGGGTACATCAGGGCGAAGGGAAATCAATTCAGGAGATTTTCAACGGAATGATTAAAGTATTCAGTAATGCGAGGCTTATTTTTTTAATATTGATTATTACCGGAGTCTGGATGGTTCAACACCAGATGTACGCCACTATGCCTAAATATGTATTACGGCTGGCCGGCGAGGGAGCTTCACCTTCGTGGTATGATAATGTTAATCCGCTGGTAGTTTTTTTAATGGTAGGGTTGGTAACCCATTTTATGAGAAAACGGACAGCACTTTTCAGCATGGCCGTTGGAATGTTTATAATGCCTGTTTCCGCTTTGCTTATGGCCTCCGGGAATTTGTTAACAGGAAACATTCTTGGGATGCACCCTGTTGCATTTATGATGGTTGTAGGAATTGCTTTTCAGGGATTTGCCGAAACATTTATTTCGCCGCGGTATCTTGAGTTTTTCTCATTACAGGCGCCTAAGGGAGAAGAAGGACTTTACCTTGGTTTTAGTCATTTGCACTCGTTTTTTTTCTCAATTTTTGGTTTTATCATGTCAGGGGTATTACTCGACAAATTCTGCCCCGAGCCAGATTTATTTGAAACACATGAAGCATGGGCCGAAGCAGCGAAAAATGCACATTATATTTGGTATTATTTTGTGGGTGTGGCTTTGATATCGGCTTTAGCCTTAATTATTTATGGTAAGGTTATAAGGCGGCTCGATACAAAGGCACAAAAAGTAATTTAATATTTTGCCGAATCAATCGAAATAATTAGTTTTGCAATCCTGTTTGCCAAAACGATTTAAGCCCGGGTGGCGGAATTGGTAGACGCGCTGGACTCAAAATCCAGTGATAGCAATATCGTGCGGGTTCGATTCCCGCCCCGGGTACAAAACACCTTTTAATTAATTAAAGGTGTTTTCTTTTTATAACATCGGTCCTTTGATTTCCCAAAATTAATTTCCTATTTTAGATTCCT
>JAZDJM010000385.1:0-2874 GCA_043804305.1 Bacteroidota bacterium | reverse complement strand
CTTAAAACTTCAATCGAAAGATTTTTAAATTTCATATTTTTCACTTCCTCCAAAAAGTTCTCGTCAAAAATTGAAATATCCGGTTTCGCCTTGTCTTTCATAGCAAATATGTCAATAACGCCTTCCGCCGCTATACTTTTGGAAACGAGCTCCCGTATCGCTGATTCAATTTCTTCGTCAGCATTCCATGTGTCTGTAATTACCGGTCTCTTGAAAATTGCTCTTTTTACGGCCTGGAAAAATTCAACATCATGCCGGATTTTATGCGCGTCGTGGTGCGGCATCACAAGAGCAAAAAGTTTAAACAAAAGCTCCGATTCTTTCAAAAAGCGTTTCTTCTTTTCCTCATCCAACATGCCGCTTTTCTCATCGGTAATAATTCCATTAACAGCTTGCTGAAAAAGTTGTGCTAAAACTCCGGCTTCCAATTTTTTCCACCCGGAATAATCTATGCCACTAAACATTGATTTCACGATGTCATATTTTTCAAGCATTCTGTTTATGATTTCCTCAATCGGCAACATTGCCTGCTTCTGTATATCAGAACTGTAAATACTTAACGCCTTTTTCAAGTTGTCGGCCACGCCAATATAATCAACAATCAATCCACCCGGCTTATCCTTAAATATACGGTTAACTCTCGCAATGGCCTGCATTAAAGTATGATTCTTTAACGGCTTATCTATATACATAGTGTGCAATGGCGGTACGTCAAAACCAGTAAGCCACATATCGCATACGATAACCATTTTTAAGAGATCATCAGGATTTTTAAATTGTTTTTCGAGTTCTTTATTGTTTAATTCTTCCTGCATTTCGCCCTTAAAATCTTCTGGTTTAGATATGATTACCGCTACCTTCTGGGCACTCGGCATTTTTGAAATTAATTTATACATTTCAACCGCCACTCTTCTGCTTATAGTCACAACCATTCCTTTTCCCTCAAGTCCTCGATTATTAAAATGATTTACTATATCTTCGGCGATTTGTTTAATTCGTTCCTCTGAACCAACTGCCTGTTCAAGGTGTGCCCATTTTCGCTTCAAACTTTCTTTCACATCAAATTCATGCTCGGCCATTAAATCCTCAAATTCTTCATCAATAAAATTATTAGTTAGATGCAATGGAACAAGCCGGCCTTCATAATAAATAGGTACAGTCGCTCCGTCTTCTACTGCCTGATTTATTTGATAGGCACTAATATACTCACCAAAAACAAGCTGAGTATTGCGATTATGTAAACTAATGGGTGTTCCAGTAATTCCCATAAAAGACGCATTCGGCAAAGCATCGCGGACATTTCCCGCTAATTTAGCGTATTGAGAACGATGCGCTTCATCAGAAATCACAATAATATTATCTCTGTCAGAAAGCATTTCATATGTCTCGCCCCCAAACATTTGAATCGTGCTAAAAATTAATTCTGCGCCAGCTGTACGCAGGCGTTCTTTTAAATCATCCATGCTTTCCGCCTGTTTTGCCGTAGGATAACCACTTCTTAAAAAAGTTTTGTAAAACTGACGATCTAAATCATTTCTGTCGGTTAAAAATACAAACGTTGGACTTTTTAGTGCCTCTAGTTTTTTAACTTTATTTACATAAAAAACCATTGACAGCGATTTTCCAGAACCTTGAGTGTGCCAAAATACACCGATTTTTTTATTTCCTTTTGGTTTTGTTGCCCGCAAAGTTTCATTAATGGCTTTATTCACACCAAAATACTGATGGTAAAGACACATTTTTTTTGTAAATTTAGTTGTGTCGTTTTCACTATCAGCTTCAAAGACAGTAAAATTCTCTATAATGTCTAAAAGTCGCGCCTTATGAAAAATACCTTTTACTGAAATCTCTAATTCGGATACTCCTTCATGTTTTTCATCTTCACTTTCAATTCCTTTCCATGTTAAAAACCACTCCCAAGATGAAGAAATCGTTCCGTGCCGGGATTGTAAAAGATCGCTAACCGCTAAAACTTGGTTATATTTAAAAATATCAGGAATATCTTTTTTATAATCCTGCAATTGTTTATATGCTGATTGAACCGTGCCGCCTTCACTCGTTGGGCTTTTTACTTCAAAAATCGCAATGGGAATACCATTTACAAAAACTACAATGTCCGGTCGACGCACGTTTTCTATTCCTTGAATAGCAAATTGATTTACAACTAAAAATTCATTATTTAAAGGGTTTTCGAAATCAAAAACTTTGGCAATTTTTCCTCGCGTTTCTCCGGCTTCGTTCCGCACATCCAATTTCACTCCTTCAACTAACATTTTATATATTTCTCTATTGGCAATATCCAAACTCGGATGTTCAAATCCGGTAATTTTTGCCACTGTTTCTTCAATAGCAACATCGGTTAAATCCGAATTCAGCCGCCGTAAAGACCGCTTCAGGCGGCCAATTAAAACAACTTCGCGAAAAGAATTTCGTTCTTGCAAACTTCCGCCCGGCGCCAAATCCGGCCCAAACTCGTAGTCATAGCCCATTTCTTTGAGCCATTCAATAACCGGCTGCTCCGCTAATGTATTTTCGTTAAGATTGGACATAATAATTATTTATTACTAGCGATTAAAGCGATGATAAAAATAACAATCGATGGAATCCCAAAAGATAATGCGAGCGGAACATTATTAGAAAAAACATAACTCGTCGCAAAACCGATACCCCCGGCAGAAACAAATTTAAAAAATTCTATCCAAAAAATATTTTTCTGTTTATTCTCAAGAACAGCATTCCTTTTTTCATGCTCAAACTTTTCCTGCCTCATTGCCTCAAGTTGATCCTGGGTTTTCTTTAGTGACTGTCTCAGGGCTTTTATTTCTTCACTTTTTAATTTGAACGCAGCTGTGGTTTTTTGTTCGGCAGGAGTCA
>JAZDJM010000384.1:0-3917 GCA_043804305.1 Bacteroidota bacterium | reverse complement strand
ATGAATGAAATTATTGAAAATTATATAGATACCTCATTTGGAGAATACAGGCAGGCAGAGTTTAAGTTTGCGCAGTTTGACTTCAATTACAAAAGCTGTTTTCCTGAAGATAAAAATGCAAAATTACTGGATATCGGAATTGGCAGAGGAGAAATGCTGACATGCATGAAAAACTGGGGCTATACAAATTATTTTGGAATAGATATATCCCCCAGCACAGTTAATTTCTGCAAAGGCCTTTCTTTGCAATGTGAACTGGTAGAAAACACAACGGCCTATTTAATAAATAAACCAAATCACTTTGACCTTATAACCTTGCTTGACGTCCTGGAACATATACCAAAGAGTGAATTAATTCCGTTTATGAAAGCAGTAAAGAAGTCTCTCAAAAAAAATGGTGTTTTAATAATTCAGGTTCCAAATCTGCAGGCCCCTGACGGTCATTTACACATGTTTAACGACCTTACACATGGAACGGGCTTTGTAGAGCATAGTTTGACGCAGCTCATCATAGCTGCCGGGTTTAAAGAATTTTATTTTCAGCCTTTTGAAGAAATTATTCAAAAAACCTTTATAAACTTTAAGCGGAAAATCCAAAGAAAAGTGTATTGGTATTTAACGAAAAGATTAAGGTGGATTAATACAAACCTCAATCCGGATATTTTAACTCCAGTTTTTTCAGCGATTATTACCAATAATGACTAAGCAAAAAGACAAGATAATTGTATTGCGCCTGGATGCCATTGGCGACTTTATTTTATGGCTGGATGCCGCAAAAAAAAATACGCGAATTCTATCCTTCAGAAAAGGTTGAAATAATTTTTATTGGCAATGCAGAGTGTTCTGATATTGCAAAAATCTGCCCGTATTGGAATAAATTTATCCCCATAGACAAAGATAAATATTTTAGAAACATCTTTTATCGGTGGTTGGTCAGGGGAAGGCTGTTATTGAAACGCAATATTTCCGAATGTATTTGCCCGACCTATTCCCGTGATTTTGTCGCGGACAAACTGATGAGGTTTATACGGGCCAAACGCAAAGTGGCGGTAAAGAGCAATGACCTTTCAAATATAACGACTGACCTCCTGAATGCTTCTAACGGCCACTATACCGAGTTTATAAGCTTTCAGTCTGAAGAAAATGAACTTATTATCAATAATATTTTTATAAATAAACTGCTTCATCTTAAGTCTGACCCCGGTCTGGCCGATTTATCTTTTGTAGAAAATGAACCGCTGTTTGCTGATTTACAAAAGAAGCATAATTTGCCAGATAAATATTTTTTATTTTTTCCTTATACCGGAGAAAAATTTAAAAACTGGCAAATTAGTAATTTTAAACAATTGGCTGAAAGATTGGACGGCACGCAAATTTTATTTTGCGGAAAAGAAAAAAAACATACAACGCTAAAGTGTAATAATGTTATTGACCTGGTAAATAAAACCTCTCTGATTGAATTATGTGTTTTAATTTCTAAAAGCCACCTTGCTGTAACAGGTGACAGTTGCGCCGCACATATTGCTGCGGCGATGCGAATTCCTTCTGTATGTATTTTGGGAGGAGGCCATTTTGGTCGGTTTTTGCCGTACAATTTAGATAAAAGTAAATATCGGAATTTACTGATTTCCGTATATAATAAAATGGATTGTTTTAATTGTAACTGGAAGTGTAAATACACGGGGGATAAAGCTTTTTCCTGTGTCTCTTCAATAACAGTCGACCAGGTTTGGAAAGTAATCGAAAAAACTGTCAGTAAAAAAGAAGGCGAAAATGAACTATCCTAAAATAACAGTTGTCACCCCTTCTTATAATCAGGGGAAATTTCTCGAAGAAACAATTTTATCCGTTATAGACCAGAATTATCCTGATCTTGAGTATATTATTATGGACGGGGGAAGCACCGATAATTCTGTTGAAATAATAAAAAGATATGAGAAGCATTTAGCCTATTGGCAAAGCAGGCCCGATGACGGTCAGTCTGCCGCAATAAACGAAGGATTTAAAAGAGCAACCGGAGATGTCTACTGCTGGCTTAATAGTGATGATCAATTCACAGAGGGCGCATTAAAAATTGTCGGCGAATATTTTCAGAATAATGCAGATTGTTTGTGGCTCTGCGGAATCGGCGAACTTAAGACGCTGAACAGGAAAAAAAAGATACGGAAATGCAGGCCTAAAAAATTAAACTTTGAAGCTATCTCGAATATCACTACCAGAATCGCACAGCCAGGTGTTTTCTGGAGAAATAAATTATGGGAAAAAACTTCAGGGCTGAACGAAAGATTCAATTATGCATTTGATTTTGATTTGTGGGTTCAATTTTCTTTAATCGCAGAGGGACATATATTGGATTTTACATTATCAACTGCATATATGTATCCCGGACAAAAGTCTCAAGCGGGAAGTGTCGAATATTTTATTGAGGCCTGTCTGTCCTTGTATGAACGTGGTTTTACTGATCTTGCAATTAAAAAACTGGCCAGACCCATTAGAAGAGCATCTGAAATCAGCAATGCCCTTTCTTTCATAACAAAAAATAAAATTTATCGCCTATGGCGAGACAGGCGAGAAACAAAACGAAAATGAAAATAGCAGTTGAAGCGTTTTGGTTGAATACAGAAAGATTAACAGGCGTCGGTTACTATATTTTGAGAATTCTGGAAATAATAAACAAAGAACATCCCGGAAACACTTTTTACCTGCTCTATTCCGGCAATACATGGGTTGGCCCGAATTTGGGAGAAAACTTTATCCCTGTCTGTTACGGCAAGTGTAAAGCAACTTTTGCTGTTTTATTCAAGCTGCATAAAGTAATAAACCAGCTGAAACCGGATATTTATCATGCGACTTTTCCCACCAGGGTGCCGCCACAAAAGTTATGCTGTCCCGTGGTAACGACTGTGCACGACCTTTTGCCATTGCATATAGAAAGTTTTAAACGAAAATTAATCTTCAATATTACGACACACTGGGCCTGGAAAGATTCATGTCACTTTCTAAGTAACAGTCATTATACTGCCAGTGAAATGGTAAAGTACAAAAATATCGCTAAAGAAAAAATTACCGTGACGCATTTGGCTCCTGCGCACAAATTGCCCGGTTGGAAAAGCCCCGGAAAACATATTCTTTTTGTAGGATCATTGAATTCCAGAAAAAACCCATTGTTCCTGCTAAAGGTTTATTATCAGCTTTGCGCCATCGTGAAAAATCCACCCCCTTTAATCTTTGTCGGAGATTACAGGACTGAAGCATCCGAATTTATAAAAGAAATGAAAAATTGCCCCAAAAACGGCAAGGCAGATTGGTTAAAATATGTAGAACAGAAAGAGCTCGAAGAATTATACTCAGATGCGGCCTTATTTGTCCTTCCTTCTTGCCTGGAAGGCTTTGGAATGCCGGTTATTGAAGCAATGTCTGCCGGTGTTCCTGTGATGTGCTCAGACATTGACGTTTTCAGAGAAATAACAGAAGGAGGGGCCGAAATTGTTCACGGCTGGGATATTAACAAATGGGCTCGTAAAATGAAATACTTGCTGGAAAATATTTCCGAACGCGAAAAACTCTCAAAAACCGAAAAAGAACAGGCAAAGAAGTTTAACTGGAATGATTGCGCAAAAAAAACGTGGGGAGTTTATAGCAACGTGGTAAAATAGTCGGCTAAAAAGAGGGCGATTATGTTTTGATCATCGCGTTTTGGAACTTGTTTGAGATTGGGGCTTTGTAATTTGGTGTTTAAAACTGCTGACGCCTCATTACTTTTTGCTTAGGTTTTGAGACCCCGGGTTCTTCAAGATACAATGAAAACCATTGATCCCCTACATCTGCATTGGAAAACTTTTTTATTCTGCCGTTAACGAGGTGCTCCCAGTTTTTGAGAAGTGCATCATTTCCCGTAACGGCTTTCCCTTTCAGCA
>JAZDJM010000383.1:0-2912 GCA_043804305.1 Bacteroidota bacterium | reverse complement strand
TGGGCTATCGCGTTCAGTTTAATAATGCAATTGGACCATATAAAGGTGGATTGCGTTTTCACCCAAGTGTAAATTTGAGCATTCTTAAATTTTTAGGTTTCGAACAGATTTTCAAGAATTCGTTGACAACTCTTCCTATGGGTGGTGGTAAAGGTGGTTCTGATTTCGATCCTAAAGGAAAATCGGATGCTGAAATTATGCGCTTTTGTCAGGCTTTTATGTTGGAATTGTGGCATATTGTTGGACCTCAGACAGATGTTCCTGCCGGGGATATTGGAGTAGGTGGCCGCGAAATTGGTTATATGTATGGAATGTATAAAAAATTAGCTCGCGAGAATACCGGCGTTCTTACCGGAAAAGGCATTAACTGGGGAGGTTCATTAATTCGTCCTGAGGCTACTGGCTTTGGAGGTATTTATTTTATGAAAGAAATGCTGGCTGCAAATAATGATACTCTTGAAGGAAAAACAATAAGTGTTTCGGGTTTTGGAAACGTAGCCTGGGGTGCTGCCATAAAAGCAGTTGAATATGGTGCAAAAGTTGTAACCATTTCTGGCCCTGACGGATATATCTATGATGAGGCAGGAATTAGTGGTGATAAAATCGATTATTTACTTGAGCTTCGTGCATCAAATAATGATGTTGTAGCTCCTTATGCTGAAGAATTTCCTGGTGCGAAATTTTTTCCGGGTGAAAGACCGTGGGGCGTAAAAGTAGATATTGCACTTCCTTGTGCTACCCAAAATGAGCTAAATGGCGATGACGCTGCAAAATTAATTGCCAACGGAGTTAAATATATCGGTGAAACTTCAAACATGGGTTGTACACCTGAAGCAATTGCCGCTTTCCATAAAGCCAGAGTGCCTTATGGCCCCGGTAAAGCTGTTAACGCCGGTGGAGTTGCTGTTTCCGGTTTGGAAATGTCTCAGAACTCTATGAAATTTAACTGGAGCACCGAAGAAGTTGACCAGAAACTATATACAATTATGGCAAATATACATGCTGCTTGTGTAAAATATGGAACTGAACCTGATGGTTTTGTAAACTATGCCAAAGGAGCCAACGTAGCTGGTTTCTTAAAGGTAGCCAATTCCATGATGGATCAAGGTATTGTATAGTATATATTTATGCTGTTTTAAAACCGCTTTCCTTTTATTAGAAAGCGGTTTTTTTGTTTTTATTTTCCTGTGAAAACAGAAAATTTCTTTGAATTTAAAAACCGGAATTCTATTTTTTTTAAAATCTTTTATCTTTGCAAAAAATTTAATAGTGGCCAGAAGAAAGCTAGAGCAATTTGCTGAAAATGAAACCTTTGCACATATGTTTTATAAGCCATATCATGAATTGATAAATGGCTTTAGTTTAAAAGGAAAATGGAATAAAGTTTTTTTTAAGAACGATCATCCAATTACACTCGAATTGGGATGCGGCAAAGGAGAGTATACCGTTGGATTGGCCAGAAAATATCCTGACAGAAATTTCATTGGTATCGATTTGAAAGGTGCACGCATGTGGCAGGGCGCTTCAATTGTTGAGCAGGAAGGAATAAAAAATGTTGCTTTTATACGGACCAAAATTGATCAGTTGCTTCATTTTTTTGGTAATGATGAGATTAGCGAAATATGGCTTACATTTTCAGATCCACAGCCTAAACATGAGCGCCGTCGACTTTCATCGCCAAGGTTTTTAAACCTTTATCGAGATATTTTGGTACCGGATGGAATTATCCATCAAAAAACGGATAATCGGGAACTTTTTGATTATACCTTGGAAGTAATCAATCATTTTAATTTTAAACTTAAATTCTCCACTTTCGATTTATACGCGTCAGAATTTAAAGGTGATGCAGTAGAAATCCAAACTTTCTACGAAAAAATGTTTCTAAAAGAAGGAATCGCCATTAATTATATGCAATTTTGCCTGAATGAATCGTTCAAAAACAATGAAGTGTTAGTATTGCCGCAAAAAGATAATAAATGAAAGAAAAGGAACAATCTTTTTTTGAATCTGTTTGGAGGGTAGTTGCTTTAATTCCAAAAGGGAAAATAACTTCTTATGGTGCTATTGCTAAGTATTTGAGTACTCCAAAAGCCGCACGAATGGTTGGTTGGGCGATGAATGCTTCACATGCAGCAAATCTAGATATTCCGGCTCATCGGGTTGTAAATCGATTAGGTATTTTAAGCGGAAAAATGCATTTCGGACAAATTGACTTGATGGAAAAATTATTGCAAAATGAAGGTTTGATCATAGAGAACGATAAGATTCTTAATTTTGAAGAAAATTTTTGGAATCCTCAAAATGAACTGAATTAAGTAGGTTGATTTGTTGAGTAGTTAAGTCACAGAAAATACACCTAAAGAGAATTAAACAATTAGCAAATTATAAAAATGGATTTAAAAAAGAAAGAAGCTCGTTATCAAAGAATATATACTCAGCTTGAAAAGTTAATGTTAACGTGTTCAAATGAAGAAGCTCGAATGGCAAGTATTATAGCCGTTTTACATCATAAAATGGAATATTTTTTTTGGACCGGTTTTTATATGTTGGTTAATCACGAATTAATTGTTTCTAAATATCAAGGTCCGGTTGCCTGTATGCTTTTGAATAAAAATACAGGAGTTTGCTGGGCTGCAATTAATCAAAAGCAGAGTATTGTTGTTCCTGATGTTCACAAATTTCCCGGACATATTGCCTGCGATTCACGTTCAAATTCCGAAATAGTTATTCCATTAAAAAACAGATTGGGAGAAATTGTTGGCGTTTTAGATGTTGACAGTAAAGATCTTGGTTCATTTGATGAGATAGATCGTGTTTACCTGGAAAAAATTTTAAATTTAATTTATATCTAATCAATTACTTATGAGTGATATGTTGAGTTATGCCATTTTATTGGTATTTGCTTTAAATGG
>JAZDJM010000382.1:0-5858 GCA_043804305.1 Bacteroidota bacterium | reverse complement strand
TTTTTCGGGCAGAATAACATTGGGAATGGTAGCTGCCGGTTATATTGCCAAACAAATTCTAAAAGATATTCATTTTGAAGCCAAAGTTTTAGAAATCGGAGGAAGCAAGGATATTCAGGGAGCGGTAGATAAAGCATTGTCCGAAGGTGATTCAGTGGGTGGACTGATTGAATGCAATATCAACGGCCTACCTATCGGATTAGGCGAGCCTTTCTTTGATTCGGTGGAATCGATGATCAGTCACCTCATTTTTGCAATTCCGGCTACCAAAGGCATTGAGTTTGGTTCGGGTTTTTCGGCTGCACAAATGAAAGGCAGCATACACAACGACGAGATCTTGGATGCCGAAGGAAAAACAAAAACCAATCATGCAGGAGGAATAAATGGGGGAATTACAAACGGTAACGAGATTGTTTTTCGCGTGGCCGTTAAACCAACCTCAAGCATTGGCAAATCACAAAAATCCTTCAATCAGGCGAATAAGAGGACTGAAGAATTCACTATTGCCGGCCGCCACGATGCATGCATCGCTTTGCGGATTCCTGTTATCATTGAAGCGGCTGCTGCTATTGCTTTAGCTGATTTGTTTTTATTGCAGGTCTAATTTGATTGATAAATTATATTTTTGCCACTAAAACACCAATACACAAAATTTCACCAAAAAACCAGCATTCATTTTGTTCGTTTTGGTGATTTAGAGATTTGGTGGCATTTTTTTTAAAAGAATTTCATCCAAGAAACTAATAGAAATTATGAAAAATATTTTCAAATCGTGAATTCAGAAAATAGTTTTAAATTAGCCTCTTGTATAAAAAAAATTCAACCAAAAGAATATAATCATGCAAAAACCAAAACTTAGTTTTTGGCAAATCTGGAATATGAGTTTCGGATTTTTGGGCATCCAATTTGGGTTTGCTCTTCAAAATGCCAATGTCAGCAGAATCTTTGAAACACTTGGAGCAAATATCGACGATATTCCTATTTTATGGATAGCCGCTCCGGTTACCGGTTTATTGATTCAGCCGATAATCGGGCATATGAGCGATAAGACCTGGAACCGTTTTGGTCGCCGCCGGCCGTATTTTTTAGTTGGAGCAATTCTGGCTTCCATTGCCTTAATCCTAATGCCAAATGCACCGGCCTTATGGATGGCCGCAGGTTTACTCTGGATTCTTGATGCAAGCATCAATATTTCCATGGAACCTTTCCGTGCTTTTGTTGGCGATATGCTTCCCGATGAACAACGTACCAAAGGATTTGCCATGCAAAGCTTCTTTATTGGAATTGGCGCTGTAGTTGGCTCAGCTTTGCCCTATATGATGACTAATTGGTTGGGTATTGCCAATACTGCACCTGAAGGAATAATTCCGCCATCTGTAAAATGGTCGTTTTATTTAGGTGCAGCCGCCTTTTTTACAGCTGTGCTGTGGACGGTTATTCGCTCAAAAGAATATTCGCCTGAACAATTGGCTGCGTTTGAAAATGATGAAAAGAAAGCCGGTTATAAGGCCTATGAAGAAAAAGAAGCACTTCAGTTAAAAGATGAAAAGAACAGAAAAACCAAAATCAATGCAGGTATAGTTTCCGTATTTCTAGGTTTAGCATTAAGCTATTTGTTTTATAAAATCCAAACTGAAAAGGAATTGTATGTATTTTCATTTGGAGCATTGATTTTTGGGATTGTTTTTTTGTTGGCAGGTTTGATGCAAAAAGCTGGCAAAACAAAAAATGGATTTTTTGAAGTTATTCACGATTTCTTCAATATGCCGCGTACCATGGTTGAGTTATCTTTTGTGCAATTCTTTTCCTGGTTTGCCCTTTTTGCCATGTGGATTTATACTACATCAGCAGTAACCTCGCACATTTATGGAACATCCGATACGACTTCTGTTTTGTTTAATGAAGGAGCCGATTGGGTGGGCTTTTTATTTGCCGTTTATAACGGAGTAGCTGCTGCTGTTGCATTTCTATTGCCTGTATTGGCCAAATATACAAATCGAAAAATTACCCATTTAATTGCATTGGTGCTCGGCGGATTGGGGTTAATTTCGATTTATTTCTTTAATGATCCAAAACTGCTCTTAATTTCGATGGTAGGAATAGGATTTGCATGGGCGAGTATCTTATCCATGCCTTATGCCATACTTACAGGTGCTTTGCCTTCACATAAAATGGGCGTTTATATGGGAATTTTCAACTTTTTTATTGTAATACCCCAAATCGTTGCTGCCAGTATTCTTGGTTTTTTCACCCGCCATTTCTTTGAAGGACACGCCATTTATGCCTTGGTGCTGGGTGGAATTTCAATGATTTTGGCCGGATTTTTAACTTTGCTCGTTACAGATAAAAAAGCTTAGCTTCTTTTTAAGTCGCTGTGCAAAGGATCTGCCAAAATATTCAGGATAATGGTAGAGATAAGCGAATGCCTATTCGATGCATCCGGTTTAACTACTCAAATAACTCCGATTTGTCGATGCCTTTGATCGTGTTCTTTCTGACAATCAGATAGATAATAAAATGGAAGACTAAAAAAATTCCCCAAAAGAGAGCAATTTTATGAACAACACTTACCTTTTCGTATGTTGACTGTAACTCCAGCAGGAACCAAAACTCCCAAATCATAATAAATACCAAATAGGCAATAAGGTGAAACCGGAAGCCGATATCACTTAATGGAAATGATTCGTAATCCTTTTTCCCGAATAACCATCCAATACCAAAATTGAAAATAAAATAAACTACGGAAAATATCCACATCTCCATAACTGCATGATTGGTAATCGACCAACTCAATCCATAACGGAACAAAATGGAACCTAATGCGAAGAAGAACGCAAATTTCAGTAAATTACTTGTAATTGATTTCATATGTTTATAATTTGTTTTTTAATGGTCATATGGAACATCCACTATAATCATCCTCCTGTGAGTCAAAATTGTTTTGTCGTGAATGTTTCATGTTTTAACCCTCCTGATTTAGCAAAGCCTTAATTTTAGCGTTAAAAAATAAATGGATATTCCGGGAAACAAACTCCGAAAGTAATTCCTTGCCAAGTACGGTCAGGTAATAATATTTTCGTTCCGGCCCTTTGTTTCCTTCACCAAGCTCATAGTCAACCACGCCAATATGTTGATATTTTCTTAGATTTCGGTATAAACTTTGACTTTCGCAAGTCATGGTATGATTTGATTGTTCTTCGACAAAAGTTTTTATTTCGTCAACATATTTATTCCCTTCCTTAAGAGCTAAAAATATCCAAAGTGTAAGTTGCCCTTTTTTATAGGTTTCTTCCCATGCTGACAGCAATTCAGAAAGTAGATTGTTTCTATTCATGATATTATCATCTTGATATATACAACATGTATAATACAAAGATAATATATAAATATTCACAAAAGCAAATAAATCTTAAAGAAATTTTATATTGCTGAATTATATAATATCTAACATATACATATTCAGGTATATGTGATTTTGATTTCAGGATTTATTTATGGCCATGTTTGCCAAAATGAAATTTATTTATCAAAGAAACATATATTTGTTTTCAGTATAAAAGATTAAAGAATTCAGTTGTATATATTTCAATTAAACCTGGGTTTGATATCGATATTTCAGGCTGTCAATTAAATAAAACAAAAACAAATGAAAATTTTTTTAATAGGAGCTACAGGTAAAACCGGAAAAGAATTGATTAAGCAAGGCCTTGAACAAGGACATAGTGTAACTGCTTTGGTTCGAAATCCTGATAATTTAAAAATAAGAAATCCAAAACTTTTCATCGTAAAAGGAAATGTTTTAAAATCCGAAAGTTTCGAAAATGCTGTTAAAGGACACGATGCTGTATTATCGGCGCTAGGGCATAAAAAGTTTTTTATTCCAAGCAATATCTTATCCGTTGGAACAAGAAATGTGATTGATGCGATGTATAAATCCAATATCAAACGCTTTATTTGCATCACTTCTCTGGGTGTAAACGACAGCAGATTTAAGCTCGGATTGTATTATACGCTATTTACAATTCCTTTTATCCTCTTGTTTTATTTTTTGGATAAATCAAAACAGGAAAAAATAATCATGAATTCTGGTTTGGATTGGACCATAATTCGGCCGGGACAATTGACCAACGGGAAAAAACGGACAAATTACCGATATGGGTCTTCGGTTGGAAGTTATATCCTAACTAAAATGATATCGAGAGCTAATGTGGCTCATTTTATGTTAAGCCAACTGGAAAATCAAACCTATATCAAAAAAACTGTGGGTATTACCAATTCATAATCTGCTGAAATCTGAGTGGCTGTTAAATGTTGCGATGATTGTTTTCTATATGGATAACAAATTCTATTTTTAACGAATTCAATGATTGATTCCTGAAAAATATTGAAAGTTTACTGACTTTTGAGTACCTTTGATTAGGAAAAACCTATCATATGAAAAAATATAGAAATATCTTTTTTATAATCGGACTATTAATTCTAACCGCCTGTGAAAGAACTTATTTCTCTGTACCACAGCCGGTTGATTCTAAGAACATCTATGAATTCCCAAAAGAAATAAGAGGTTTGTGGGTTAATAATTTCGACACTATAGTAATTGGTTCTACACAATTTAAATCATTAGAGTATAAAGAATTTAAAGTTGAAAAATCAATTGCCGATACATCTTCATCTTATATTTTTAGAAACGGGAAAGTGTTTCTAGTTAATAATGACAAGTCTTTATCGGAAAGGTTAAATTACAGCATTGTTAATGATACAGTCGTAATCTTAAAACGTGAAGTTCAAGAAATAAGCTTAAGTCAAAATTCTTTTTTAAGAGCTATCGATTTCGGATATATTCTAAATATCAAGAATGAAGAGCATTGGTGGGAATTGTATTTGATTGAGCCCAATGTTAACGGAAGAATAATCGTTACCTCCCTTAAACATGACAATCTGGATGTTCGTTTTAATGAAGAGATACTGCATAAGAAGGAAAGCACCTATTATCTCAATGTTAAATGGACAAAAAATGATCTGTCCCAAATTATAAACAATGGTATTTTTTGTGACACACTTTTGCAGCTCGAAATCAATGAAAAAATAAATAAGTTCAAACACTAATTATCAATTCTATCTTTCCTTATTTGTAAAGTCAATTCAACTTAAAATGACAATTCTTGAATTTTCTTCCAAATTATTTGATTAATATATAATCTTTATTGCATTTATAAGCGCTTTTTATATAACTTAAAGCAATTAAAAATGATTAGATATTAATCAATGATTTTGCAAGCCCATTCCTATTACAGCCTGCGCTACGGAACACTTTCCGTTGAGCGGCTACTTGCTTTGTCGGCTCAAAAAGGATATAAAAAAATGGCATTGACTGATATTAACAATACCACCGGACTTATTGATTTTGTAAAACAAAGCAAAGAACTCGGAATTGCGCCTGTCGTTGGTGTTGATATTCGCAATGCAGATGATTTAATGTATTTACTAATTGCTAAAAATGCCCAGGGTTTATACCGTATCAATCATTTTTTGTCTGTACATCATTTGGCTAAAACTTCCTATCCCGATTTTCCTCCACCTCTGGATGAGGTTTATGTGGTTTATCCGTTTGAAAAAATACCAAACAAAGCACTTGCCGATTACGAATCTATAGGAATTCAGCACCACCAACTAAACCGGCTTGCACTTTCGACTTGGGCAAAGAAAAAAGACAAATTGCTGATGATGTATAATGTTGTTTTTGAAACGGAAGCCGAATATGATTTGCACCGTCATTTGCGTGCCATCGATCACAATTGTTTGCTAAGTAAACTGAAAGAAGAGGAACAGGCAAGTGTGCATAACGATTTTCCTGATCA
>JAZDJM010000381.1:0-2252 GCA_043804305.1 Bacteroidota bacterium | reverse complement strand
GACATATAATATTTTTTGCTAATCAAATAACAAAATTATAAATTATGCCATTATTTTACACATTAAAAAACAACCTAAGATTTCTGAATTATGCGTATTAAAAGAGTTTTACAAAAAAACGAAGATCTAAAAGAAAAGACTTCTGTTGATTTAAGTTTAATTGATTCTTTATTGGAAAAGTATAAAAACAAGAAAGGGAATCTTATACCCATATTACAAGCTACACAAAACATATATGGATATCTGCCCGAAGATGCTTTTATTAAAATATCGGAAATTGCCGGGCTAAAGCTTAACGAAATGTATGGTGTTGCAACGTTTTATACTCAGTTCAGGTTACATCCGGTTGGCAAACACATTATTAAAGTTTGCCATGGTACTGCTTGCCATGTACAAAATGCCACTATTATTTCTGAAGCCCTCGAAGATGCATTAGAAATTAAAGATGGCGAAACTACATCTGATCGCCTTTTTACTCTTGAGTCTGTTGCTTGTCTCGGATGTTGTTCTTTAGCTCCCGTTATGATGATTGGAGATAATACTTTTGGCAAACTTACCGGAAGTCAGGCAGTAAAAATTCTTAAAGAGATCAAAATTAAAGAAAGCAATTAACTAAATGTCCCATCCTGAATTTTCAAATAATATAAAAATGGAAAAAACGAAAGTTTTAATAGGCCTGGCTAGTTGTGGTATAGCAGCCGGTGCAAATAAAGTTTATGAAAAGTTAAATGCGTTAAAAAATTCCGAAAAACTCGATATTGAACTTAAAAAAACGGGTTGTTTGGGTATGTGTTTCAGAGAACCTCTTGTAGAAATAATTGACGAAACAGGTTCATACCTTTATGGAGAAATTAACGAAGAAAGAGCGATCGAAATATTCGATAAACATCTTAAACAAAATGAACCTGTTAAAGAATATATTGTCAGAAGCGATTTATTTCAGGCAAAAGACGACTCGTTTTGGGATGGACAGATTAAAATTGCTCTTAGGAACTGTGGAGTTATTGATCCTGAAAATATTAATGAATATGAAAAACATGGTGGATATGAAGCTATAAAAAAAATTATTGCCGAGGAAATATCTCCTGAAAAAGTGATTCAAACAGTTCTTGATTCAGGATTACGTGGCCGTGGTGGGGGAGGATTTCCTACAGGATTAAAATGGAGATTTGCTTTCAATAGTAAATCGGATTTAAAATATATTATTTGTAATGCCGATGAAGGTGATCCCGGAGCATTTATGGATCGCTCACTTTTAGAAGGCGACCCACATGCAGTTATTGAAGGATTGATTATTGGTGCATACACTATTGGAGCTAAAGAAGGTGTTATTTATTGCCGTGCCGAATATCCCCTGGCAATTAAGCGATTAAATATTGCTATTGATCAGGCTCGGGAAAAAGGTTATTTAGGTAAAAATGTTTTCAGTGTAAAAGGCTTTGATTTCGATTTATATGTTAAAGAAGGCGCTGGGGCATTTGTTTGTGGCGAAGAAACCGCTCTTATGGCTTCCGTTGAGGGTGAACGGGGAATGCCTCGTAAACGACCTCCTTTCCCGGCCGAATCAGGTTTGTGGGCAAAACCTACAAATATTAACAATGTTGAAACGTTTGCAAATATTCCATACATTATTTTAAATGGAGCAGAACCATTTTCAAAATACGGAACCGAAAAAAGCAAAGGAACAAAGGTATTTGCTTTAACCGGTAAAATCAATCATGGTGGTTTGATTGAAGTTCCTATGGGAATATCCATTCGGGATATTATATTTAAACTTGGCGGAGGAATTACAGGTGGAAAAAAATTCAAAGCTGTTCAGCTTGGTGGCCCTTCTGGTGGCTGTATTCCCGAATATCTTGCCGATACCATTGTCGATTACGATTCAGTTAATGCTACCGGAGCAATTATGGGCTCGGGTGGTATGGTTGTTATGGACGAAACTACTTGTATGGTTGATATGGCCAGGTTTTTTCTCGATTTTACCTGCAAAGAATCTTGCGGCAAATGTACTTTTTGTAGAGTTGGAACAAAACGAATGCTCGAAATTTTAACCCGAATAACACAAAGCGAAGGCAAAGCAGGCGATATTGAAAAACTCGAAGAACTGGCATTCCAGATAAAAGAAAATTCACTTTGTGGTTTAGGTCAGACAGCTCCAAATCCTGTTTTAACTACAATAAAATATTTCCGTAACGAGTACGAAGCACATATTAACGATAAAAAATGCCCTGCAAAAAATTGTAAAAAGTTGC
>JAZDJM010000380.1:0-3605 GCA_043804305.1 Bacteroidota bacterium | reverse complement strand
GGTGGAATGCATTCCTGCGCCATTGCAGATTTACTTCATATTAAAGAAATAATCATTCCGCAAGATGCAGGGTTGCTCAGTGCATTTGGTATGGGCAATGCACTTTTGGAGCGATTTTCTGAAAAACAGATCCTCAAGCCTTTTAAAGATATAAGTATCAAACTTGAAAAAGAGTTTACTATTCTGGCCAAAGATTTAATGTCGCAATTTGATACAAATCTAAAAATTACTGAGCAAAGAATGTTGTTTTTACGCTTTAAAGGACAGGACAGTACACTTAGTATTTTATGGAACTCCAATTCAAATACTGTTCTTTCTGATTTTAAGGAAAATTACATCAAATTATACGGCCATTGGGTTGAAAACAGAGAAATAGAATTGGAAAGTATTCGATTAAAACTTTCCCAAGAACCCAATCAAAACTTGTTGTTTGAGCACAAAATTTCTGTTAGTGAAAAACCTGTTCCTGCCAGGTTTATCTATGGTAAAGGCAATAATAAAAACATACAAATTCCTGTATTCTCAAGAGATGATTTAAAATACGGACAAATTATTGATGGAGAAGCATTAATTAGCGATGATAAGAGCACTGCTGTGATAGACAAAGGTTGGATTGCTACAGTAGATTCTTATCTTAATCTGATAATTACGAAAAAGGATTTGGATGGAAAGGATAAAAAAAATATTCATACAAAAGAAACAGCCCTCGAATTGTTTACCAACCGTTTTATGGCTATTGCCGAAAATATGGGCGCCATTTTGCAAAGAACAGCGCTTTCGGTAAATATAAAGGAACGTCTGGATTTTTCATGTGCTTTGCTTGATGCCAATGGATATCTGGTGGCAAATGCACCACATATTCCGGTTCATTTAGGTAGTTTAGGGGTTTGTGTCCGTTCTGTTTTATCGCATTTCGAATTTAAGCCGGGCGATACCATTGTTACAAATCACCCACTTTATGGAGGTTCGCATTTACCTGATGTCAGTTTGATTACTGCAGTTTTTGATAAGAATAAAAAACGAATCGGTTTTGTTGTAAATCGGGCACATCATGCTGAAATAGGAGGGATGACTCCCGGTTCAATGCCAACCAACGCAACAAATCTGGAGCAGGAAGGTATTGTAATTTCACCGTTTTATTTGGTAAAAGAAGGAAATGTGGATTGGGAAGGTATTCGCTCTGTTTTTGATTCCGGTAAATACCCAAGTCGTTTGGTTAATGAAAATATGGCCGATCTAAACGCAGCTTTGGCTGCCAACAGGAATGGTGAACAAGCTTTATTGAATTTGGCAGAAGAGTTTGGCAGCGAAACTATACTGCATTATATGGATAGTTTAAAAACGTATGCCAATAAAAAAATAATCGAAGTTTTGCAAAAATTACCAAAAGGAAAAATTAAAGCAACTGAATATCTGGATGATGAAACTCCACTGGAGGTTGAAATAAATATTCAGAATTCTGAAATAACATTTGATTTTGCAGGAAGTGGTGCTGTTCATCCAGCAAATTTAAACGCTACTCCGGCTATTGTAAGTTCGGTCATTATTTATGTACTTCGCCTACTGGTTGATGAACCTATTCCGCTTAACGATGGACTTATGAAACCGGTTAGAATAATCTTGCCTAAAGGTTTATTAAATCCTTCCTTTGATCAAAGTCCGGAAAATTGTCCGGCCGTTGTCGGTGGAAATATAGAAGTAAGCCAACGATTAACAGATACATTGCTGAAAGCCTTTGGCATTGCCGCCTGCAGTCAGGGAACAATGAATAATGTTTTGTTTGGCAATGAAAGGTTCGGCTATTATGAAACCATTTCAGGCGGTTGTGGTGCCGTTGAAAATTCGAATGGGGCGTCAGGGGTTCATCAACACATGACAAATACCCGAATTACAGATCCTGAAATACTTGAACATAGATATCCGGTAAGATTAGACGAGTTTTCAATTCGAAAAAATTCAGGTGGTAAGGGACATTTTACCGGAGGAAATGGAGTGATTCGTGCATTTACATTTATAGAAGCGGTAGAACTTTCAGTACTTTCGCAACACCGTAAATATGCGCCTTATGGAATAAAAGGTGGCGAAGCAGGGCAAAGGGGAAATCAGTTTGTTGTGCGCAGTAACGGAGAAATAAATTTATTAAAAGGCATGAGTCATTGTTTACTTCAGCCAAACGACAGATTTATTATCGAAACTCCTGGCGGTGGTGGATTCGGAGAAGCACTCTAGCTCCAAATCAATAATTTGTAATAAATTAACAATTTACTCAATTTTATGTTCCTTACAATAATTATTTTTGGCATTTAAATACTTATTAACTTGAAAATTCTCAGAACAATAACAATATTTCTTTTTTTTCAATTGAATATCTCTGGTTTTTCTCAAATTCAAGTATATAATTTTGAGGAATTTATACCCTTACTTCACCAAAAAAACGACACTACTTACATCATTAACTTTTGGGCAACTTGGTGCATTCCATGCATTAAGGAACTTCCTGCTTTTGAGAAAGTGAATACAGAATTCGGCAAACAAAAATTCAAAATGATTTTGGTGAGCCTGGACTTTGGAAAAGAAGTAGTTAAGCGGGTCAGAGATTTTAAAAACAATCGTCAAATTCTTGCTGAAGTTATAATTTTGGATGATCCGGATGGAAACAGCTGGATACCAAAAATTGATGAGGATTGGAGTGGTGCTATCCCGGCAACAATTATTTACCGAAAGGATAAATGGCAGTTTTACGAACATTCTTTTACTTACGATGAACTAAAAAATGAAGTCAAAAAATTTTTAAACTAAAACCTATATTAATGAAAAATCTGTTTTTTTTACTTTTTATGTTTCCATTTTTAGGAAATAGTCAGGGATTATCAGTTGGCGATAAGGCCGTTAATTTTAATCTTAAAAATATCGACAACACTATGGTTTCGCTTCAGGATTATGCTAAAGAAGATGGCGTAATTCTTATTTTCAGTTGCAACCATTGTCCTTATTCAGTGGCCTATGAAGATCGTATAATTGCCCTTGCAAATAAATTTAACAGCACTGGATTTCCTGTTGTAATGATAAATCCAAATGATCCGTCAGAGTATCCTGCTGATTCTTTTGAAAACATGATAGTTAGAGCAAAAGAAAAAGCATTTAACTTTCCTTACCTTTTCGACGAAGGCCAGGCTATTTACCCGCAATATGGCGCCACAAGAACACCTCATGTTTATCTTCTTGAGAAAAGAAAAAATGATTTTTATGTTGCCTACATAGGTGCTATCGACAATAATTACAAAGATGAATCGCTCGTTAGCGACAAATATGTTGAGAATGCAATCGAATCTCTAAAAAAAGGTGAAAAACCTGCAATTGATTTTACCAAAGCAATTGGTTGCAGCATCAAGGATGCACGGGCAAAAAAATAAGCTCTTTTTCAAGGTTTTAAATTGCAGATAATTAATACGTTGAATCCTTTAGTTTATTGTATCTAATTTAGAATATATTCTAAATAATGCATGTGAAAGACTAACTATTGGGAAAAATTAATACATTCACCGATTAAAAACCAAACCTATGAGAAACCTTTTAACATTTTTCAGCCTTTTTTTGGCTGTTAA
>JAZDJM010000379.1:0-4210 GCA_043804305.1 Bacteroidota bacterium | reverse complement strand
AAATTCAAATGCAGTTACAATCACTTCTGTCCAGAACTCCGTTCCGTCTTTTCTCCTTTTTTTCTCTGAGGTTTGAACAGTTTTACCACTCAATAATTTTTCTTCCCAGTCTTCTGTGCTAATATGACCTGTGCCGGCTACACACAAATCCTTAATAATATTCATTTGCAGCAGTTCTTGCTTTGAATATCCGGTTTGCTCAATCGCAGCCGTATTTAATTCTATAATCCGGCCTCTTTCCTTTCCGCCAATTTTAGTGACAAAAACAGCATCTCCAAGATTATTAAATAACTGTTTAAATCTGGCTTCACTTTGTTTAAGTTCATTTTCCGATTTTTTTCTTTCCGAAATATCTCGCCAAACAGTATGTAAAATCTGATTTTCATCCGAATTTTCGATAACTGTAAGCAATACTTCAACGGGAAAAATTTCTCCATCTGATTTTTTATGATCCCACTCAAAACGATGACTTCCATTTTTAAAAGCCAATGCCATCATTTCGTCAGCTTTTTCAAGTGATGTTTTTCCGTCGGGCTGCATTACCGGGGATAAAACAGATGGGTGTGTATTTAAAAATTCAGTTTTGGTATTATACTTCAGCATTTTTATTGTTGCTGAATTACAATCAACAAATTTTCCATTTTGAATTATCAAAAAAGCATCTTCCGATTTTTCAAATAAATCGTTATATTTTTTCTTGAATTTTTGATTCTCACTTGCTTCAGATTTTTCGAGTTCAATAATCCGGGCATTTAATCTGTCGATTTCTACTAAAAGTTCTTCTTTGCTTGAATTTATAGGTATCATATGATGGTAAAATTCATTTATCGAAATTTTTTTCTAACATTTAATTGCCAAAATAATCACTAATTTACTACAAATGTGCATTCGTTTGTAAATCAGTATATTTTATTTTCATTAAAAAAATTATAGGCATAAGAATAAATCATCGATTTTGGTTATAAAAATTATACTTTTTAATTGTTCTTCAGCTTCAGCTTATGCAAAGATAAAATTTTATAGTTGCGATCAATTTTTCAAAATGATTAGAAAAAACAAAATCATTTTTCTACGAATATTATAAGTACTTTTGCAAACTTTTTAGAGAACCAAAAACCTAAGCACTATTAATGATTACAATTGCAGATTTAAGAATACAATTTGGGAAAAGAATTTTATTTCAGGATGTAAATTTAAAATTTATGCCCGGAAATTGTTACGGCATTATCGGCGCAAATGGAGCCGGAAAATCTACTTTTCTAAAGGCTATTTCCGGCGAAATTGAAACCACGGCAGGTCATATCAGTCTTGGTACAGGTGAACGGCTTTCCGTTTTAAGCCAGGATCATTATGCTTTTGATGAATTTACCGTTTTGGAAACTGTAATGAAAGGATATGCCCAATTGTGGGATTTAATGCAGGAAAAAGATGCGCTTTATGCAAAACCCGATTTTACCGATGAAGATGGAATTAAAGTGGCAGGAATGGAGGAGAAATTTGCTGATATGAATGGCTGGAGTGCCGAAAGTGATGCAGCAACCTTATTAAGCGATTTGGGGATCAAAGAAGAATTTCATTATACTTTGATGAAAGACATGAGCGGTAAGCAAAAAGTAAGGGTATTACTTGCTCAGGCTCTTTTTGGTAAACCTGATAATTTATTGCTTGATGAGCCAACCAATGATCTTGATTTGGAAACCGTTATGTGGTTGGAAAATTATTTGGCAAATTACGAAAATACGGTTTTGGTAGTTTCGCACGACAGGCATTTTTTAGATACAATAAGTACACATACGGTTGATATTGATTTTGGTAAAATTCAGCTATTTGCCGGAAATTATAGCTTTTGGTACCAGAGTTCTCAATTGGCTTTGAAACAACAACAAATTCAGAATAAAAAGGCTGAAGAAAAAAGAAAGGAATTGCAAGAGTTTATTTCGCGCTTTAGTGCAAATGTTTCAAAATCTAAACAAGCAACCTCACGTAAGAAAATGCTTGAAAAACTTACTATCGATGATATCAGACCTTCAACCAGAAAATATCCCGGTATTATTTTTACACCGGAGCGTGAAGCCGGTGATAAGATTTTGGAAGTTAGCGGATTAAGTGCCAGTGTTGATGGTAAAACCTTATTTCGCGATGTAAATTTCTACGCCAATAAAGGTGATAAGATTGTGTTTTTATCGCGCGATCCTCGTGCAATGACTGCATTGTTTGAAATTATAAACGGAAATCAAAAAGCTGATTCGGGTGTATTTGAATGGGGACAAACCATAAAATCGGCCTATTTGCCTATCGATAATTCACCTTTTTTTAGAAACAAACTGAGCTTATTCGATTGGCTTTGTCAGTTTACCAATGATACCACAGAACTCTATATCAGAGGATATCTGGGCAAAATGTTATTTTCAGGTGAAGAAATATACAAACAGGTTGATGTATTGTCGGGTGGGGAAAAAATGCGCTGTATGATTTCAAAAATGATGTTAATTGATGCAAATGCATTGGTTTTAGATACTCCTACCAATCATCTCGATCTGGAATCCATTCAATCGTTCAACAATAACTTAATTAAATATCCCGGAAATGTTTTTTTGGCTTCGCACGACCATGAGTTTATCCAGTCTGTGTGTAATCGAATTATCGAACTAACTCCAAACGGAATTATTGATAAATTTATGGAGTATGATGATTATATTATTGACGAAAAAGTCAAAGCACTTCGAGAACAATTGTATTCGTAAAATTTGCTGTTTTGAATTTGTAAAGTGCTGCATCTAAACATTTCTGTTTATTTGTTTTCTGAATCTTTTCCAATGTTTTTGGTCATTATCAATATTCTACCTATCTTAGAGCAATAATGCATAATCAATAGTTGAATAGTGAAAATCGAGTCAAAATCTTTTCCTTATGCTCTGCTGTTCTCTGTATTGGCAATATTTTGCCTGTTATTGCCAGTTGCTATTTTTATTCATTGGTTTTATATCGAAGCCATAAGCAGTTCATCCATTGAAAGTACAATAACATTTAGGAGTCTGTTTCCGGAATTTTTACGTGAAGGTTATCGAATTTCCTATCTGTGTATTTTACTATGTATATTTTCGATTTTATTGAGTTATTTTGCTTATCGAAAAAGTACAAAAAACTTTAAGACCTTTAATATGATTATTTTAGCAGTAAGCATGGCTTTTTTAATTATAAATCTAATTTGTTTGTTTTAATGCAATAAAGCGTTTTATTGTTAAGAAACAAATTAAGAATTTTTACAAAATAATCTCACTCAACAGCCTTTAATAATTTTACCTTTGCATTAAATCGATTTATATGCATACCTATCATCATTTAGTATTTTCAGAAGTTATTCCTGATATCAGCAGAAGATTCGCCTCAAAAAGCGCACTTTCGTTTGTAGGTGAACCTGCTCTAACTTACAAAATGTTAGGCGATTCTGTGTCAGCAACTATGGCCTTTTTGGAAAAAAACGGTGTTTCGTCCGGAGAAAAAGTTGTTATTTATAGTCAGAATATGCCCAATTGGGGAATCGTATATTTTGCATTGCAGTGTATGGGAATAGTAGCTGTTCCTGTTTTACCCGATTTTAATTCGTTTGAACTCCAAAATGTTTTAAATCATTCGGAAGCTAAAGCAATTTTTATTTCTAATAGTCTGGAATACAAACTCGATGAAGTAAAAAGTGATTATTTATCATTAATTGTACGGATTGATGATTTCAAAATAATTGAATCGAAAAAACAAGCGGTTGAATTCATCGAAAACGCAAAATGTGTAATTTCCTATCAGCCCAATGAGGATGATTTATCCGTATTGCTCTATACCTCAGGCACAACCGGGGAATCAAAAGGGGTTATGTTAACCCAAAAAAATATTTTAAGCAATGTAATTCAATCCAATGAAATTCAGGAAATCTTAGTCGGTGATAAATTTCTTTCGGTTTTGCCTTTGTCACATACCTACGAAAACACGATTGGCCTCATACTTCCTTTGGTGAATGGTGCTTGCATCTATTACCTGAAAAAACCGCCGGTTGCAAGTGTATTGCTTCCTGCACTTCAGATTGTTAAACCCGATTTGATGCTAACAGTACCTTTAATTATCGAAAAAGTGTATAAAACAAGCATCTTGCCCGAAATACAAAAAAAGGCAATTACTAGATATTTATTCAAATCCAGCATTGGAAGAAAACTGATTC